>RFFS01000138.1 GCA_003696775.1 Calditrichota bacterium | reverse complement strand
GCATGACAAAGCCGGGGAAATGCGTTTTTAATCCTATGTCTAATGGGGCTTGTGAAACGGAGATAGTGGAAAAGGATACTTTGACTACGCTCAGCATGACAAAGCCGGGGAAATGCGTTTTTAATCCTATGTCTAATGGGGCTTGTGAAACGGAGATAGTGAAAAGGATACTATAACTACGCTCAGCATGACAAAGCCGGGGATTTGTGGTGTTATACGAATGGCAAATAGATGATGGATAATGGAAAATGGGAAAAATATACCTCGCTCAGCTCGGCATGACAGAACAGGAGCTATAAGGATTGACATTAAAGATATTACATATAGCATTTTTTTAAACCTTAGCGTTCTGGTGCCTTTGCGGTTTGATACGAATGGCAAATTGAGGATGTGTAATGGAAAAGTGTAAAAAGATATGCCGCTCCCCTCTTTCATCACCTGTCCCGCCCGAGCGGGGCGGGAACGATGACTGATGACTTTTTTCACCTTACAACGCGATGAAGCGATCGATTCAAGAACGCACGTCGATAAGGTTTGTATTCAGCTTCCTAATTTTCGGATAAGTCAGGCAGAGTTTTAAACGCCTCCAAAACAATGCCCGGTGTAATCAATTCCGGCAGTAGTTTGGGTGGGCTGTCCACGCCGGGCGGATAATAAACATACAAAGGCACACTGTTACGTCCGAAAGAAGCCAGGGCACGGGTAATGGCATCATCCCGGTTTGTCCAGTCCGCTTTAATCGCGATGATCCCTTTTTCCTTAAAAACATTCTGTACATCGGGATCGCTGAAGGTGATGCGATCATTCACCTGACAGCTTAAACACCAGGCGGCGGTAAAATCCAAAAAGACCGGCTTCCCCTTTGCGCGGGCATCGTTGACAAGTTTCTCGTCATAAGCCTGCCAGGCGATCCCTTCCCCGTCGGTGGCTTCTTTATTTTGCACCGTCGGTGTTGCGGCAAACAAGTCGATACTGTCGATGGTCAGATAAAGCGCCCCTGCCGTTATCAAAACGGCAAGCATAGCGGAAATTCGACGGGTTTTGGGCGGCATGGCCAGGTTTCCCCAACGACCATAAATCCAGGCGGCGATGGAAACCAATAACAGTCCTCCGAGAACAACAATCAACAGGATGGCCCCGGTCTGTTGCGCCAAAACCCATAACAGCCACAAAACAGTCGCCGCCAATAAGAATCCCATGAACTGCTTCATGGATTCCATCCAGCGGCCCGGTTTGGGTACAAATTTCAATAAACCGGGCATGGAAGAAAGCAAGACATACGGGAAGGCCATGCCCAGCCCCAGAAAGGTAAATACGGCCATGGAAATCCAGGCGGGCTGGGTTAAGGCAAACCCCAAAGCGGAGCCCATGAAAGGCGCGGTACAGGGCGTGGCCACAACGGTGGCGGTAACACCGCTGATAAACGACCCCATCCATCCCTGCTTTCCGGCTGTTTTGCCTTCTATGGTCGTCAGAGAAGTGCCGATTTCAAACACACCGAACATACTCAGGGCAAACAGAAATAAAAAGAACGCCAGAATGATGATGAACAAAGGCGATTGTAACTGGAACCCCCAGCCCAGTTGTTCGCCGCCCGCGCGCAGGGCCAGCAGCAATCCGGCCAACACCCAAAAGGATACCACAACGCCGAGTGTAAATACGGCGCCATGTTTCCAGGCTTTGGAATGCTCTTCGTTGGCTTGCTGAACGAAACCCATAATTTTAAGGGAAAGAACCGGTAATACACAGGGCATCAGGTTGAGAATCATACCGCCGATAAAAGCAAAAAGCAGGGCGTAAAGAAATCCGCCCACGGTTGTTGCACCGGACGGCGAGGCAAACAGGTCGCCTGTTTGGGCTTCCACATATAAACCCTGCTCGGATTGGGGCCCCCGCCAGCCCTTTTCCGAAACCAGCACTCCTTTTATTTGGGTGATTGTTTCGGGAGCGGTTTCGGTCAGAGCCATATCAAGGGTTAAAGTACCGTCCTGATATTGACTCTGAACCGGACGGGTTAAATCGACCCAGCCGCCCTCGAGAGGGAAAAAGCGTACCGGCGTTGGATCATCCTTGTACCATTCCGGCGCCCGGGCCTGCAGGATCAAACGCGAGCCTTCCCGCTTGGCGGCAAAGGCCCAACCGGCGTCTTTCAAGGGCAGGCGATGACGCGCGGCCGCAAAGGCTTCCACGTATTCGGGATCGGCGGGTGTGGGTTGAGCCGTTACGGGTAAAGACACCGCCACATCTACCCCACCGGGGATACAGACATCCTCACACTCCAGCCAGTCAGCGCGCGCCTTTAGGGTAACCTTGGTTCCGGGCTTCAAATCGGTCGGTGCGGAGATATCCACAAGTAAATAGATTTCACCATGATACCCCAGGGTAACTAGCGGCGGTGTTTCGATCCACTCCGGCCATGGCCATTGGATATCCGCGGCTGTAAAACCCTGCGGCAGAGTCCACTGAATTTCCGTGGGCAATCCGGAATCGCCGCCGTTTAGCCAGTATGTGTGCCAGCCCTTATCCATGCGCATGCGCAGGGCCACGGTAAAGGTTTGCCCCGGCGCAATGGAAGTGACTTCCGGAATCAGTGTGGCCTCCACATGCTCGGAACGAGCCGTGCTTTGCGCCTGCCCCCAACCGCTGCCTAAGAGCAAAGCAAAGCCAATCACTTTTAAAATGTGTTTCATTATTTCTCCCGAAGTATTATTTTTTTTTGATCGGATGTAATTCGGATTATCTTACGTCTCTTTACTCACTAAATAATCACATGACAACCACAATTCCCATGCGAAGTTCCGGAATATACACATGAACCGGCAAATTTTAAAACTGGCGATTCCCAACATTTTAACCAATCTTGTAGTACCGTTATTGGGTACGGTGGATACCATATTGGTGGGTCATCTGGACGCGGTCTATTATATAGGCGCTGTGGCGGTCGGAGGGATGATTTTCAATTTCATATATTGGGGGTTTGGATTTTTGCGCATGGGGACAACCGGACTGACCGCCCAGGCAGCCGGCGCCTGGGACGATGCGGAAACCGTGCGTGTATTGTTGCGCGCGTTAACCGTGGCCCTGACCATCGCCTTATTCCTTATCCTCTTGCAGAGAGGCATTGAATGGCTGGCTTTTCAAATGGTGGATGCCACGCCGGATGTAACCCTGCATGCGCGGAGCTATTTTCGGATACGCATACTGGCGGCGCCGGCCACATTAACCCTTTACGCTCTGAACGGTTGGTTTTTGGGCAAACAAAACGCGCGTTATCCCTTATGGATCGCCCTTGCCTCCAATGGGGTCAATATCATTTTCAATCTCTTTTTTGTCCTTATCCTGAATCTTAAATCCGACGGCGTGGCCTGGGGGACGGTTGTGGCCCAATATATCGGGATGATATTTGCTCTATATTTATTACACCGCACGCTTCCGAATTGGCAAACGCATTTCTCCCTTTACCGTCTCTTTCATTTCCGTTATTTCACCTCTTTCTTATCCATAAACCGTGATATTTTCATCCGAACGATGAGCCTGATTTTTGTTTTTTCCTTTTTTACGGCCAAGTCCGCCGAGATGGGCGAAACGATCCTGGCGGCCAATGCCATTCTTATAAATATGTGGATGATTTTTTCTTACGGAATTGACGGTTTTGCTTTTGCCGCGGAAAGTTTAACGGGGAAGTATATCGGCTCCGGGGATCGCGACAATCTGAAAAAGCTTATACACACTATCTTTATGTGGGGAGTTGGCCTGGGGGCACTGTTTAGCCTGCTGTACAGCATCGCGCCTCAGACACTGTTGCGGTTGTTTACCGACAAACAGGAAGTGATATCGCTGGCTCTGTCCGTTTATTTATGGACGGCCATCGCGCCTCTGGTGAACAGTTTTTGCTATGTATGGGACGGGATTTATATCGGCGCGACGGCGGGGCGGGCGATGCGCAATACCATGTTATTTTCCACGATCATCGTCTTTTTGCCCGCTTTTTATCTGGGGCGTTATTACTTAGGCAACAACGGGGTATGGGTGGCAATGGTATTGTTTATGATCGCGCGATGGATAAGCATGCAGTTGTTGGCGGGACGGGAGATATATCAGACGACGGGGAATGAAATAACGGACAATTGAGAATGCTAAAAGGATGCTTCGACTGCGCTCAGCATGACAAAGCCGGGGATTTGTGGCGTTATACGAATGGCAAATG
>RFFS01000015.1 GCA_003696775.1 Calditrichota bacterium | reverse complement strand
TTTTCTTATCGCTTTTTTCTGCCGGAGTCCGATGAAACGGGCCCGGCTTTTTTATATGAAATGAAATTTATTGTAAAAAAAAAATCCCCCGGGGGATAAACCGGGGGATTTCGGGGTTAAGCTATTTGAGGAGTTAGCTTATTTGAGGAAGATGATAGTCTTTGTCTGGGTTACATCACGGGTGCGCAACTGATAGAAGTACAAACCGGAAGCAACCGTATGACCGGCGGCATCTTTACCATTCCAGGTAAATTGACGCGTACCCGCTTCCAAAACACCATTGTGTAATGTGGCTACCTTTTGACCGGCGACATTGTAAATGGTCAGGCTGGCATAATCTGTCTGAGCCATATCAACCAGGATGGTTGTTGCCGGGTTAAAAGGATTCGGATAAGCGTTATGCAAGCGGGTTTGGGCAGGTACAAGGCCTTTACCCGGATTCTCGATGGCTGTGGGGCCGAGCGCCACTTCCACACCGCTAACTTCGAGTCCTGTGGATTCACTTACTTCAACTTCCGTAACCTGATCCTCATGACCGGGCGCGGAGACGATAACATCATAGTTTCCGTAAGTTTCGATCGGTAGATTGTATTGACCGTTTTCATCCACAAAATCCACCTGTTTAATTTGACCGGATTCGGTATCCTTAAGATAAACATTCACACCGTCGTAAGCATCCGAAGCGGCTTTTGCATTGTTACCATCCGGAAGGATAACCGTACCGCTGATATAGCCCAAGGGTAAGCGGCTCGGTGGCATGGCTTCGAGCTCAAAGTCAGCACCGGTGAAGTCGGCATTGTCGATCTCGATCGGCGTGGCATCGGCCCATGTTTCCGCATGATCGTAAATTTGCGGCTTGTAATCAAAACCGGCCCAGCATTGCAGGAAAACCGTGCTGCCGGAAGGAAAGATGGCATCAAAAGCATAATGGCCGTTGGAATCCACTTGTGTATAAGTGACACCGATGTTGGTGGCCGTTGTATAAGCGGTTACCTGGCCAAAAGGAATCGGATTGCCCAGGGTATCCGTAACGGTTCCACTGATGGCGTAACCGTTGCTGGCATCCAGTGTATCAAGACCAAAGTCTAAGGTAATCACATCATTCGGATGGAAAACCACACGATCAGCGGTCAGGAAAGTGGTTTCATTATCATAAAATTCGGCAAAGAAACCGTCGGCTTCCACAAAAGCGATCAGGGAATCTTCCGCCAATAAAGTTTGGGCATTAATGGTAAAATTACCTTTGGCGTCAGTATAGGCGTCATAGCTGCGCATGGTGTTTTGGGTGGCATTGACGCTAACCACGGTTACATGAGCGCCTTCCACGGGATTGAGCGATTGATTGCTGATCACCGTACCCGTTACCGTAAACGGAGAAACCGAAGCATCCGGCAGGGTGAAATCAATACCACTCATATCGCCATCGACCTGAACATGATCCGCATCCGCCGGAGTGGATTGGCCGTCATAATAGGCTACATAGGTGTAGGCTTCATCGTCAATAGTAAAGTAGGCGGTTACCTGGAAAACATATTCACCCGGGGCCACATCCATGCTGTAGCTTCCGTCCTGCATATTCACATCACTGGAAAAGGGACGACCGGCATTGATGGAGAAGGCACCGACTTTAACATAGCTGAAACCATCGAGATTGGATACAACACCCGAAACGGTTACCTTCTCTACGAGGTCAATCTGCAGACGTACATCAGCGGATGCCTCAAAGGCAGTCCAATAGGGCAGATAGCTGTCTGAACCGGGCACATATAGGACATATTTACCGGCCAGCAAAGAATCGGCAAAGGCTCCTTTGTCATCGCTTGCAAAATGATAGGAAGCCCAGCGCACAGGTACTACCGGAGGCGCATAATAGCTTTCCACCTGTTCAAAATTGGATAAATCCACGGAATCGTCAATCTTAAGCAGATAAACATCCGTGGCTACGGCATTACCCTGAAAAGCCACCTGACCGGATATGGCCACATCTTGCGGACGGGCGGTTAAGGCAATATCCCGAACCAGTTGGTCGGTTTGATTTTCGGCGCGCACCTGTTCCATAACCGGCATATAGGAAAAGGTATCATAGGATGTAATGGTAAAATCCACACCGGGGATCAGGTTGTAGCTGTAAGAACCGTCTTCAGCCGTTTCCTGTGGTAAACCGGGAATATTCAATGTGGTATCATCCGGCGCTAAAAATAAAGTGAAACCGGATACCGGCTGACCGTCTAAGGTAACCGTTCCGGAGACAGTGGGGAACTGTGCCTGACCTGCTCCAATTAACAGAAACAGGAAAGCCAAGACAGTTGTCAACCTTGTTGTATTTGTGTTGAACATATCAACCTCCTTAATGATAGGTGAATTTTTACTTGAACATCGTTACTTTAGCAAATGGTATGCCAAAGATTAAAAGCGCAACAAAGGTTGTAAAATCGGGACATGAGTGGGGATTATTAAAAAAATAACCGACCGGTTATGTAAAAAATGCGTAGCTATGAAAAAATTGCATAGTGTTGGTCATCAATTCAGGGGAATACGAATATGGGCGGACAAACTTTTAGAATGGGCATCGATGGACAAGGCGGGTATTTTTTCCGAAAGATCGAATAGGTTATATATGCTCCAGCCGATGTATGCCGCAAAGAGTACATTACGCCATTTATAATTGGTATTGTAGGTGTTATAACGATCATTCATTTCCGTTGCACGCGTCTCTTTGAGATAATCTATTTCAAGTTGCCGTGTATGTATCACGCTGTATATAGTCGAGGTCAAAAGTGCCAGACTGATGCCTCCGCGTATATAGCCCTCTTTTGAATAACCTCGAAACCAATGACCGCTTCCGGGTAGAATGAGCGTGGCTATGGTTGTGCCGGGCGAAAGACCCGTGTGCACAAAAACCGTATCCAAAATGGCGGGCTTTTTAACCGTACTGGTTTCTTTGGGAAACGCGGGGTGTTGTGCTTTTACGGAATCGAACAATTCTATGATTTTGGGGGAAGTGGTTGCGGGATTCATATTGTATTGTGGATTAATCTTCAATATGGTGAGGATAAATTGCCGGGCCTGGCTGGTGTCCTGTATGGCATAAGCGGCATTCAGCATATAGGTGTAAATGGCCAGCGAGTCCTTTTTTTGAATATAAGGTTCACCGAGGTAAAATCGTCCTTTCTTTAGTACTTCCCTGTACTGGAACGCCGTAAAGGTTTTGTCCAGGTCTTTGAGAGCCTGGGTGCCTGTTTGCGCCTGAACGGTAGAGGGGAATGTGGCGAACAAAAGGAAAAATAGAAATAAAAAAACAGCTTTATTCATGCTTGGTTTGTGATTTTTGTAAAATGATTTTTTTTTCCACGACAGGTGAACCGTCCCAATCTAAAGATTCCGTAAAGGATTTGTAAAATTTATTTTTAATGGTCAGCCGTTTATTCCGGCGTGTTAATAAAATAGGTTTTTCCAAAGGTGTGTCACCTAAATATTGTCCGTCCACAAAAACTTTGCCCCAGGGAATTACCTGTAACCTGAGCGTATAGCAAAGCGAATCCAACGGATATCGTAAAAGCAGTTTTTGCGCGGGTTTCAGGAGAATGGTGTCCCGCCATGTAGCATACCGCGGGTTTTGAAGACTGATGACATGACGTCCGGGTTTGAGTTGTAATGTGTCGCTTAAGGGTGTCGTGTCAATCCATTCATAATCCACATACAGGCGGGCCCAGGGGGTTACTTCTATCCAGACTTTAGCCGGGGTGCTATCCGCCTTCACCGGATGTACAACCATCTTTACCCGTGATGTCTCTTTTTCGGATGTCTGTTCAACAGGCGTATTCAGACTATCCGCCGCCAGACTGTCGTGTATCAGTGTCGTATCCTTAAGAGTATGAGGCGCCGGTTGTTCCAGGCGCTCTTTAGGCATGTTAATAAAAAAGTATAATAGTACCGGAATTATAAGAATCAGAAGACCGGCAACCGGGCCAATGCCTTTTAAGGGTTCTTCAACGGGAGGGGCGTCCATCTGTTTTGTTTGAACGGAAGCGCTGTCAGAGCTTTCCATTTTATTAAGCAGGGTGTCCACTTTGACGGGACGCCGGTCCGGCTCTTTTTCCATCATATGTTGCACCATATCCGAAAACCAGGCAGGTATATCCGGATTTATTTCTGAAAGCGGCGGCGGGGCATGGGTGATGATGCGTGCAAAAATCTCGCCGTATGCGGGGGCGTTAAAGGGATGGCTTCCCGAAAAAAGTTCGTAAAAGATGGTGCCCAGCGCAAAAATATCCGTCTGACGGGTTACGGGCAGGTTATTGACCTGTTCCGGCGCCATATACAACGGGGTGCCCACCAATGTTTGGTCCGGTGTGTGACTTTTAATCGCTTCATGCAGAGAAATGCCAAAATCGGTTAGCTTTATATGACCGTTTTCATCCACCAATATGTTTTCGGGTTTCAGATCGCGGTGGATATAGCCTTTGTTATGGATGAAAGCCACGGCGTTTAAGATGCCCCGGGCCAGTGAAAGTTTATCCGTGGTATTAAGCGGGCGCGCGCTGATATATTGCCTCAGGTTTCCACCCGGAACATATTCCATGGCAAAATAAAAAAGATCATCGCCGGCTGAGCCAAAATCATAAATACCGGCGATAAAATCCGATTCCAGTTCGGCTACAATCCGCGCTTCTTCCTCAAAACGGTGTATTAAATGTCTGTCGGCGCCCTTATACACCTTAAGCAGAGTGGGGCGTTGCAGAATATCATGAAAAGCGAGATAAACCGTGACCGGTCCGTTTTCAGCAAGGGTTTGGTCGATACGGTAACGTCCGATATGCATATTATAAACCCAGTTCCCGGGCTTTCATCTGCAATGAGCGCAGGGATATATCCAGACTTTTGGCGGCCAGCGTTTTGTTTCCGTTGAATTGCCTGATACGTTCCCGAATCAGGCGGTTTTTAAGCTCTTCCATTGTGCCTTCCATGTTTTCCGCTTCCTGTTCATCTTCCAGCACAATATCTTCTTCTTCAATCATTGCCGATTCGCTGATAATCAGCGCGCGTTGCAATACATTTTCCAATTGTCGCACATTGCCCGGCCAGTTATAAACCATCAGTTTCTTCAGGGCAGCCTGTGATATCTTTTTATCCGATCCGTCTCCGGCGGTGCGTATGATATGGCGCGCCAGCAGGGGGATATCTTCCCGTCTGTCTCTTAAAGGTGGTACCTTTATGGCGATTACATTGAGACGGTAATATAAATCATCCCGAAATTTCCCTTCACGAATAAGTTGTTTTAAATCTTTATTCGATGCGGCGATGATGCGTACATCCACCTTACGAATGGTATTTTCACCGAGACGCTTGATTTCCTTGTTTTGTAAAACGCGTAATAGTTTGGCTTGTAAATCCATAGACAGTTCCGAAATTTCATCTAAGAACAACGTGCCGCCATGGACGGCTTCAAACAAGCCCATTTTATCTTCATTGGCGCCGGTGAAGGCCCCTTTTTTGTAGCCAAAAAGTTCACTTTCCAAAATGGAAGCGGGCAGATTGCCTACAAATTGCGCCAAATAAGGTTTGTTATGTCGGGAACTCAGGCGATGGATCGCCCGGGCGACCAGGTCTTTACCCACGCCGTTTTCACCTAAAATTAGCACCGAAGCATCCGTGGGCGCCACCTTATGCACCAGGCGTGTAAGTTGCTGCATGGGTCGCGATTCTCCAATGATGTCCGGCAAGGGTTTTTGAGGCAGTAATTTTTTTAAAGCCACGTTTTCACGGTGCATGGCCTTGCCGCGCAGGGCATGGGCCAATGTCAACGATGCGATGGGGGCAAAAAACGTAAGCAGTTGCCGTGAGGCCTCAGTGAACTTTTGCCTACTGTGACGGCTGTCAAAATACATGATGCCATATACCTGATCATTTATTATCAACGGAAATGCAAGGATGGCATGTATGTGATTGATGACGACGCTTTGACTGGCACTGTATTCGGTGTCGCTTTGTGTGTCGAAACTGAGCAGGGCTTCCCGTGTTTTGAGAATTTTGCGAAAAATGGTTTGGGAAAAATAATTGTCCGTGTCGTGTACGGTTAGTGTGGATTCGATCATCCGTACCTCGAAGGCATCTTCACGGATGTTGTAGTAAATAAAAGCCCCCACTTCCGCGCCGATCTGAATAACAAAATGTTTCAGGACTGTCCGCAGGATATCGGCGTCATCTTCGAGCCGGGACATGGTTCGGGTCAGCTCATACAGACCCATAAGATCATCGTGACGGATCGCGTCAAAGTGTGTCATCGGTTTACTCATAGGTGAAAAACAAGGGTATGGAATAACATCGGTTGCCGGAATTATCCAAAATACTGATCCGGGCAAAATTATTCACGGCGGTTAATTGTTGCAGAACGGCATCCTCTCTGACTTTAAAATGGACACTGTCCTGATGAATGGCGGTGTAATTGTGTACCAATTTAAAATTGTTGTCTTCTATGGCGTACAATTCCAGTTCAAAGGTAAAGGGGAAATCGAGTTGGATCGCATTCCATGAAAAATCGATAGGACCGCTCAGGGAACTCAGGGGAGCGGGGGCCGTGAAAAAGATATCCTGATCGATCACCCGTGTCACATGCAGGGCATCCGTGGTTACGGAATCCCCGTTTTGATTGTAAACGGTGATGATAAAAGGTAGCTCCGGAAGTGTTCCGGATGTCATGCTGGCATCGATAGCCGTAATGTTTTGATTGCTTACAAAATACCCATTGACGGCATCATGAATCTGAAATGTATCGCGATAGGCATATTCGGGAATGGTCAGCGTTACCGCGCGTATATCTGTCAGGCCGTCGGGGTCGGAAATGGTCGCTCCCGTAAAAAATTCCGTTGAGCCGTTGGTATTGTTGTAAACGGAATGGATTTCCCGATCCATTATCATGGGGCGGGCATTGAGCAAAATCGGCGCGTTCATCCCGCCGCCATTGATAAGAACTTGCATGGGAAAAAATTGCTCATGCGATGTGTATATGGTATAATTGTTCACCCTGCCATGGGAGAAAACCACTTCACCGGCATGGTCGCTTACCGCACTCAGCCCCAATTCCGGTGCGATGACCGTAATACCGCTTAAGGGGGTTAACGGGCTGCTCAATCGCCTTATTTGTAACACCTCGGACTGACGGCTGTACGTGGCACTGTCCGGATCCAAGGGGTTATTGCGCGGCGCATCACAGGCTATGAGTCCTAATAAGGTACACAGGGTGATTATTTTTAAAATTTTCATATGAGTCGTGTCGCATTGTGGTGATTTGAATTTACAAAATTTAAACGGTGTAATTCCATTCTCTGTAAATGGGTTCCCAATGTTTCCGGATTAATGAGCGCGAATTTTCATCCAATGGGGGGTATTCGTTCTTTTTATGTTTCAGGCCGGCTAAATATGTTTCAAAATGGGGGCGGGCCATATCAAACGATTCCAAATTTAATTGAGCATAAATTTTTTGGAGGGCTTCCATGGGATCGGTTTCCAGTTCTTTAAAAGAGATTTCCGCCAGTTGATGGTCTGTCAGTTTGGAGCGCTGCCCAAGAAAAGGCCCGTAAAGGGTCTGATAGCGCTCTATTACTCTGTCAGGGATCGAATACGGTATGTGTTGCAAAGCCGAGCGCCGGATGGCAGTGTGGTAAAGATGTACCGTGGAACGAAACACAGACTGTGGGTCCCTGTGTATATGGATAAACCGGGCTTTGGGGAAAATTTTTAACAATAGATCCACGCGTGGGGTATTTAAAGGCGATTTGGATAAAATCGTTTTTTCCGGTTGAGCATGTTGGATTTTCCTGAAAAACCGCATGTAGGCGTTCTGCCAGTCGTTATCCAATGCTTCCGCCTGTGTATAGCGGTCATACCAGGTTTGTCTTTGTGGAAAAAGCCAACCGATAAGCGGTGAATGCAAGGTCATGGCCGCTAAGGCGAATTCATCCTCGGCCGGGGCCAGACTGGAACTCTGAACATTATCCATGGCACGTTTATAGGAGGCGCTTTGTTGCAGGTTTTGGTTGAAACGCCGGTTAATAAACAAAAAAGTGTTGGGATTGCGCACCTGATAGGTTTGCGGAAAAATAAAACGCGGATCACGGCTAAGCAGGTTATGCAAAAAAGTGGTGCCACTACGCCAATGACCAATGATGAACACCGGCGGATTGACCTTTATCGACTCTGTTTCTTTTTCCAGAACACGTTCTTGTTTGTGAAAAAAATAATTGCGTACGGATAAGAGCTTGATCACCCCACAGTGCGGCCAGGCAAACGGTGCGATTTTAAATTTATTTTCCTTTAACAGTTTAAACCATTGTCCGGGTAATAAACCGATCACACTATCCATGTCAGCTTTCCTTATCGTATTGCCATGCTTTGAATGCAAAATCCCATTCCCGGTTTATTTTTTCCAACCAGGGCTGTTCAATGGGCTTATGTACATTTTTAGTATATGTTCCGATATCATTCAGGTGATTTTTTAACAGGGGCCGGTAATTTTCAAAGCTATCGAATTGAAAATGATTGAATATGCTTTCTATCACTTTTTCCGGTTGTTTATCCAGTGCCTCATAGGAAACTTCGATGAAATTTTCCGATGGAATAGTCTCTTTTTGTTCCAAAAAAGTCTTGTACATATCGGCATAGCGTCGGATGATGCCCTCATGCATGGCCGTTTTACTTAACGGAGCGCTGATCTGCATGGGGGCCACGGTTTTTTCATATAATTTTACCGTAGATTGATAAACCGTATAAGGGTTACGATGTATGTGAATAAACCGCGCATCGGGGAACATTTCCCGAATGAGTTTGATGCGTGATGTATGTTGTGGCGACTTAAGTATAACGGGCCGGTTTTGCCGTACCGTTAATTTTTTAAGCAGGTGAAGAAATTGTTCCCGCCAGAGGGCTATTTCGGTTTCCGGTATGTCCTCAAAGCTTAGGTAACGATCATAAAAAGCCGTCTGTTTGGGAAAAACCCAGGCCAGTAACGGTGACATCAGTGTCATGACGGCCAGGGCAAATTCGTCTTCACCGGGATCGTTATAAGCGATTTTCATATTATCCATGGGCCGCATTTGAGATTCGGCCCGGTTCATACGTTCGCGCAGCATGGGTTCCGTATATAAAAAAGAATGCGGGCTGTATATATCAAACACAGTTGGGTAGGTAAAATGTTCACCCAGGGTAAGCAGGCGATGCAAATGCGATGTGCCGCTGCGCCAATGGCCCAATACAAAAACGGGCGCGCTGTGCACCGTTACATTTCGGATGGCTCTGGCAAATTCCTTTTTTTCCCGGGCACAATAATAGCTGTTTCGGAATATGCTCATTATGGTCAGATTGATAATTTTACCCGTCTGGGATAAGGGGATATCCCGTCTGTGTCTGAATAATAGTTTCATCCAATTCTTAAAGGTTATGCCGATCAAAATTTCCATTAGTCGATCCTGTCATGTTTGTCCGGTACACGCCACAGGCAAATTTCCGGATTTTGATGTTTTATACAAAAGGCGGCGGCGTACGATTCGGGAACCGGTAAAGCTTTCAGGTGCCAGTCCGTGGCCTTGTACGGCGCGTGACGCACGGCCAGCAAACGGGCGGGCATGCCCGGCTTTAAAGTAACATCAAAAGCGCTTAAAGGCATAGAAAGCCCCAGGCCCACGGCTTTGATAAAGGCTTCCTTGCGCGTCCAGGCATTGAAAAAACCGGTTGTTTTTTCAATCGGAAGTAATTTATTAAAAGCCGCCACTTCCCGTTGTGAAAAAAATCGCTGTGCGATTTTTTCTCCGGCCATATCCGGACGAAAGCGTTCCACATCCACACCAAGCGGCGCCAGGGTTGTCATGCCTGCCAGGGCGAGGCCCCCGGAATGGGATACATTGAAGAATACGGTATGACCGGGTAAATAGGGTTTACCTTTTTCCGTATAACCAAAGGTGATCCGATCGGCGGGTTTATCTATCATCGCCGATAGGCGGGCTTTAATAAATCCCCGGGTTATAATGTAGGCCCGTCGGTCTTTTTCAAAATAAAAGCGTCCGGCCCGTTCCTTTTCTTCGCTGTTCAATGCCGCCCGATAGCCCGATAAATCCTTTACGGCATCCAGATGTATCAACCATAAATAGAGGTTGTTGCCCGATGGTAAGGTACCGTCGTATGGCCGCCATTGTGTTAAATCCATAAGGGTTATAAACGAATCACGTTGTTAAGATCACGCACAAGTTGTTCCAAAACGGCGGCGGATTGTTTTTGCAAAAAGAAATGCCCTCCCGCAAACATGCGCAAGGTAAAGGAGGATGTGGTGTACGTTTGCCAGGCTTCAAGATGTTCGCGCGGTGTACTCACATCCTCCAGTCCGCCGAACACCGTTATGGGAATATCCAGAGGCGGTTTGTTTTCATATTGATATGTTTCGACCATCTTAAAATCGGCACGAATGATGGGTAGAAGCAATTCCATCAGTTCTTTGTGTTGTAATACTTCGGGCGGGGTGCCTTCAAAACTTTTGATTTTTTCCCAAAAGGCTTTTTCGGGAAGTTGATGAATCGGTTCCTCACGGTCATTAAGATGCGGCGCGCTGCGTCCCGATAAAAACAAACCGACCGGCGCGGCATTGTAATGCCGATTGAGAAAATGGCTCAGCTCAAAGGCCAGGGTAGCGCCCATGCTATGGCCGAAAAGGGCAAAGGGACGGTCCAATTCATGTTGGATGTGTCGGGCTATTTGTTCCACCAACTCTGGCAAATGAGTAATCAGGGGTTCCATCATGCGTTGGCCGCGTCCGGGGATTTCTATCGCTATAACATCCACGCTTTCGGGCAGGCGCCGTCCCCAGTCCCGGTAGGCCACACTGCTGCCCCCGGCAAAGGGCAGGCAAAAAAGTTTGACCCGTGGTTGATTCTTCACAACGCTTTTGACAATCCATGGATTGCTAACGTATGCCACTAAGGATGTTCCTCCTTTTTGTAATATCGATTGTACAGATAATGGCCCGTGGCGATGAGGATGCTGCCCAGACTGGCCAGGGCCATATCCTTATGCGCGTCCCACACATCACCCTGGGTTCCAAGATAAGCCTGCCCCAGATCGCCGCCAAAGAGTTCCGCCACCAGCCATTCGATGAGTTCATAAATCATGGAGGTGGACATGATCAGGTTGACCGGTAAAAAATATCGTATAAAGCCTTTCAGCCTGAAACGGCGTGTAAACCATTCCATGAGAGGAATGGTGAACAGAAAGCCGTAGAGGAAATGCACCAGACGATCAAACTGATTGCGGCCGGGTCCCCAATCCCAACCGGTCAGATGGTGTATCCATTCCTTATAAGGAACCTGCGCGTAGGTGTAATGTGATCCCACAAGATGGAAATAGAGAAACACAAACAGTAGTGTATAGGAAAAACGGCTTAACAACGCGCGAGTGTACCGGCTCCATAAAACCGGCACAAACAGAATAACCAGAATATTCTCTAGCATCCAGTCCTTACGGTCATAAGGATTGATCGCGGCCCAAACCCACTCTATAACCAGCAGCAGGGAAAAAGTTATCAGTAATTTTTTTTGTGCCATAGCGCTCCGAACGGAAAAGTTGACGGCCTTCCCGTTTTAAAGCATGCAGCCCGCCGATGGCGGACGGGCTGTTTACTTTTGTGCATCCATTTTTTCACGCAGGCTTTTGGGGCGCATGTCTGTCCAGACTTCCTTAATATAATCAAGACATTCCTGTTTGCTGCCGCTTTTACCCTCATCTTTCCAACCCGGCGCGTTTTCACGGTCGGCAGGCCAGATGGAATATTGTTCTTCGTCGTTTAACACAACTTTATAGATGGTCGTGTCTTCACGTTCTTCGCTCATATCTGACTCCTTGTTTTTTTGAATTGTTCTTCAATGAATCGTTCTTTTTGTTCTAAAAGTTGATCGCGTTGTACGGTTTTTATGGTATAACGGAAACCCGTGGCGCCCATCTGTTCGGGTGTTTCGTAGGCGATGAATTTACGAAAGGCCCTGTTCGAGGATACAATAAGGATAACGAAAATCATGCCCAGGCCCGAGATGGTATATATTATGCCGATGTTATGATCAAAATAATCATAAAGCACACCACCCATGGCCATGCCCAACGGCGCGATGGAACCGGAAAGAGTGGTTAAGGCGCCGAAAACACGTCCCCGGATTTTACTGGGGGTGGTCAATTGCATCAAACTGAAGATACTGATGGTTGAAAAACCGTTCATCACACCGCCGAAAAAGGCCAGTGCCATGGCCTGGCTGTAATGGGTTACATAGGGCAGTAACAGATAACCGGCTGCCTCGAGCAGTAAAAAGAGTATTAAAAAGAATTTCCTGCTGTCACCGTGAACCCGAAACACACTAACGAGAATGGTGCCCACAAGCGAGCCCACGCCGAAAATGACCAGAAAATAACCGAACCATTCATTGCTTAATTTTAAAAAGTCTGTTACATAAAACACCATCAAAATCATGACCGGTGTGGAAAAAAAGGATGTGCCAATGGAAAGATACAACAAGCGTTTCAGACCGGCGTTTTGACGGATGTACCTTAAACCCTGTCGGATATCTTCGCTGAAAATATGAAAATAGTTTTTAATCCCCTTGGTTTTCTCCGGAATGCGTTGCGGGATGTGAATAAAACCTTCGGAGAGGGCGGAAAGTAAATAGGTGATTCCGTTGATGGCCACCAACAGAGGTAAGCCCAACAAACCCAGAAAATATGCGCCGGAAAAACTGCCGAAGAATTGACTAATTTTTTCTGACAGCTTGCCCATGGAATTGGCGCCTTCAATGCGATTCTCGGGTACCAGGTCCGGAATGGCGGCATTGGCGGCCGGGCCGAAAAATGCCCGCAACGAAGAAGCGACGATACCAACTATAAAGACGGCGGCTATTTGAACAGGCTGCGAATAATCCATCCATAACACCCCGGCCAACGCCAGCATGGCCAATCCGTTTAACACATCCGTTCCTACGATGATGCCTTTTCTGGAAAAACGGTCGGCAACGGCGCCGCCAATCACGCTCATGGCGATTAAAGGAAAAGCGGTGACCGCATAAAAAATGCCCATAACCGTTCCCGAATCGGTGACACCTTTTAACCACAGGGCAATGGCCAGCGAATATACCGCGTTACCGAGACGGCTGACAAACTGTCCCTGGTAAAGCATCAGGTAGTTGCGGTTAAACAACTTATCGCTTACTGCCAGACTACGCGGCTCCTCGTTGGAATTGACGGCCATGCTGTTATCGTAACTCATTTTGAATGCTTGGTCATGTTTTTTTGCAAACTTAACTTTTTTTTCATTTCGAACAAAACCGATGTCTAAACACCGCTTTCACGGACAAGCCGGTCCATCTCCCGGGCTAAAATCCGTACATCCGGGTTTTGTAACATGGAGATATGATCACCCGGTACATCCCGTATTTCCACGGTTTCGCATATCTCGCCCCAGCGCAGGTCCCGCTTATCCTTATTTTCCTCTGAACGGAACAGATGAACCGTGCCCGGATAAGGTTTGTGTTTGTATTTCAGCCAGGCCTGTATCTGAGTTTCGTTTACGGTGATGTAACGCCGAAAATCGGCGACCCGTACATAACGTGGCACTACTTTTACTTTTTTTGCTTTTTTCAGAACGGTTTTAAACTGTTCGGCCTCGGGTAAACGGCGTAACGCGTCCGTATCCACTTTAAAATAACGCTTGAACATTTCGGTCAGCATTTCGGCCGTATCTTCCGGACTTTTATGTTGCACAAAGGGGCCCTGATCAAACTGCAACAACAAGGCCACTTCTTCGCCACGGGCACGCAATTGACGGGCCATTTCATAGGATATGATCACACCCAGGGACCAACTGCCGATCAGATACGGTCCTTCCGGCTGTTCTTTTTTCATGGCGTCGATATAGGCTTCGGCCATTTCCTCAATGGTTTTGTGTAAGGGCATTTTGCCATCCAGACCCTGGGCCTGAATGCCGAAAAAGCGGCGCCCGCTTTCCATGCGGTTGGCCAGTTCCTGATAATGGTGCACGGCGCCTCCGGACGGGTGAACGAAAAAGAGTGCCGGCCGGGCCGTGTCGCCTTTTGCCAGCAGTTGCAGTTGCACGCCACTTGCGCTTTCGGCTTCCCCGGAAAGCAGACGTCCGAGATGTTCGATGGTGGGTTCTTTAAAGAATTCCACCAGCGTGATGTCTTTTTCAAAATGTTTTTCCAGGGCGTTCAATAATTGCATGGCTAACAGGGAATGCCCGCCGAGGTCAAAAAAGTTATCACGCACGCCGATGTTGGTGCGTCCCAGTACGTTTTCCCAGATTTCGGCAATGGTGCTTTCCATGGCTGTGCGTGGCGCCACATGTTCCGTGGGCGCGGTAGCGGTTTCCTGATCCGGATCGGGTAAAGCGCGGTAATCCACTTTGCCGTTGGGGGTGAGGGGGATGTGTTCCAGGGATACCCAGAGCGCGGGTACCATATAATCCGGTAGTTCCGACTGCAGACGGTGTTTGATAGCCGCCGGATCGACCTGTTCCCGCCAGATGATATAGGCGGCCAGTGCGTTGTTCCTGACGGTCACCACAGCGTCGCGAATTTCTTTTTGGGCGCGTAGGCGGGCTTCTATTTCACCCGGCTCTATACGGAAACCGCGTACTTTGAGCTGGGTGTCCACCCGACCTAAAAATTCCAGTTGACCGTCCATCCGCCAACGGGCACGGTCGCCGGTGCGGTACATGCGTTGGCCGGGTGTTTTACTGAACGGATCGGGCAGGAAGCGTTCGGCGGTCAGGGCCGGTTGATGCAAATACCCGCGCGCCACATTGATGCCGGAGAGATATAATTCGCCGGGGATGCCTTCCGGTACGGGCCGCATCTGTTCATCGAGCACGTAAAGACGCCCATTGCCCAGGGCCTGGCCAATGGGCACGGTGGCGGAGGCTTTTTCATCCGGCGGCACTACATATCGGCTGGCGCACACGGTGTTTTCCGTTGGGCCGTATGCATTGATCAGGCGACATTTCGCCGACCAGTGGGCGGCCAGGTCGGGAGCCAGCGCCTCGCCCGCGGATACGACGGTATGCATATCCGGCAGGGGCTCCTCACGCAAGAGAGATAAAACCGAGGGCGGCAGGGTGACGGTGGTGATGCGCGCGTCACGCAGCAGACC
The DNA here is from genome assembly GCA_003696775.1 of Calditrichota bacterium. GTDB lineage: Bacteria > Calditrichota > Calditrichia > Calditrichales > J004 > J004. The sequence continues at coordinate 72,689 of RFFS01000015.1, read as the reverse complement.
GGCCAGTTTGCTCATGGATGTTTGGACCTCACGGCTCATCAGATAAAGCGCGGCGCCGCTTATCAAGGTGGTAAAAATCTCCGAAACGGAGGCATCGAAACTGAAACTGGCGAACTGCAGGCAACGGCTTTGCGGCGTCAGTTCAAAATCTTCTATCTGACGCAGGGTCAGGTTGCACAAGCCGCGATGATGCAGCATGGTGCCTTTGGGACGGCCGGTGGAACCGCTGGTATAGATGATGTAAGCCAGATGGTCCGGTGTATTCACCGGTTGCGGATTGTCTGTTTGTTGTGTGTATTCCGCGGGCAACGGTTCGTCCAGGAGCAGGGCTTGAACGGATAAGTTGTCATGCCGTGCACGCAGGGCGCTTGTGGTTAACAGCCAGGGACTGCCGGCATCTTCAAGAATATAACGGACGCGTTCTTCCGGGTAATCCGGATCCACGGGAACATAAACGCCGCCGGCTTTGATGATGGCCAGTAAGCCAATGACCATTTCCAGTGAACGGGGCACGGAAATGGCCACCCGTTGTTCCGCTTTGACTCCCTGATCCCGAAGATAACGGGCCAGACGGTTGGCGCGCATGTTCAATTCACGGAATGTGATCGACTGATCGTTGAATACGACGGCGGTTTGTTCCGGATAGCGCAAAACGGTTTGTTCGAACAGATGTTGTATAAGAGGTTGTCCCGGTTCGGGATGGACGGTGCCCATGCCGTGTTGCAACACGCGTTCCCGCGCTTCCGGGCTAACCAAATGATAACTGCTCAGCGGCCGGGCATGCCGCTCGATGATTTGCCGCAGCAACATATCAAAATGATGCTGCATGGCGCGAATGGTAGCCGGACGGAACAGGTCGGTATTGAATTCGAAGTCGATCAAAAGCCCCTGCGTGCTTTCCATCGCCACGCAGGACAGATCGTATTTGGCGATTTTTTGTCGCGCTTCGATGGGGCGTATGCGGCTGTCTTTCATATCCACTTCGCCGCTGGGCGTGTTTTGCATGACAAACATCACCTGAAAAATGGGTGAGTGGCTCATGTCCCTTTCCGGCTGAAGGATTTCCACCAGTTGCTCAAACGGTAAATCCTGATGAGCGTAGGCGGACAGGGTATGGCGGCGTGTTTCGCTCAGCAGTTGATCAAAGGAGAGCTTCCTGTCGATATCGGCCCGGAACACCAGGGTGTTGACAAAAAAGCCGATCAGGGCTTCCGTTTCGGAACGCGTGCGGTTGGCGATGGGCGAACCGACCAGTATCGTTTCCTGCGCGCTGTAAAAATGTAACAGGGCCTGAAAGGCGGTGAGCAGGGTCATAAAAAGGGTAACACCCTGTTCCCGGCTGTAGATATTCAACGCCTCCATAATTTCCGGATCAACGGTATAAAGAATGCTGTCGCCGTTAAAGGTTTGCACAGCCGGACGCGGAAAATCGAGTGGTAGTTGCAACGGAGGCGGATTCATACCCAGACGGTTTTTCCAGTAATCGATTTGCCTTTGCAGGACGTCATCCTTTAACCACGCCCGTTGCCAGGCGGCATAATCCGCGTATTGGATGGGCAACGGTGGCAAAATATTGGGACTGTTATGGGCGAAATGCTCGTACAATACGGTAAATTCCCGCACCAGGATGCCCACCGACCAGCCATCGGAAATGATATGGTGCATGGTGAACAACACGATATGATCGTCTGGCGCCAGAATGATTACCCTGGAACGGAACAGGGGGCCCAGTTCCAGGTCAAAGGGTTCGTTGGCTTCTTCATCCACCAGACGTTGGGCTTCATCTTCCCGGTTTTCCGCCTCAATATGGCGCAGATCGATGACATCCACTTCCGACAGGGGCGCGGGGTGAATAATCTGATAAGGACGGCCGTCCCGTGCGCTGAAGGTGGTACGCAGGGATTCATGGCGCATAATCAGCGCTTCCACGGTTTGACGAAAGGCTTTCAGGTTGATTTTACCGCGATGACGCAGGGATGCCGGGATGTTATAAAAGGCCTGGTCCGGAGCCAGTTGATCGAGGAACCACAAGCGTTGCTGGGCAAAGGAGAGCGGCAGTTCCCGGGATCGATCCACGGGCACCAGCGGTAAAGTGTTGCCGGCTGTTGCGGCGGCGTTATGCAATACCCGCAGAGTGAAGGCGCTGATGGTCGGCGCTTCGAACAGCAACCGGACATCCGCCTCGGTTTGGAAGTGATCGCGCACACGGCTAATTAACTGGGTGGCCAGCAGGGAATGGCCGCCGATTTCAAAGAAATTATCATGGATGCTGATCTTTTCACGTTTAAGCAGTGCGCACCAGATGGCGTGCATGGCAGCTTCATCCTCATTACGCGGTGCCACATACGGACGTCCGGCATCGGCGTCCGAGTGATCGGGGACGGGCAGGGCACGGGTGTCCACTTTACCGTTTGGCGTCAGCGGAAAGACGGAAAGGGCCTGGTAGGCGCCGGGCTGCATATAAGCGGGTAAACGTTCCTTCATGTGGTCCCGTAACGTGTTGGTTTTGGGCGCGTTTTCTTCCGTGGGAATATAATAAGCGATCAGCATGTCATTCCGAACCAGCACCAGCGCGTCTTTGATGCCCGGATATTGCCGAAGCACATGGGCGATTTCCCCGGGTTCGATGCGGAAACCGCGCAATTTTACCTGGTCATCAACACGGCCCAGAAATTCCAGCACACCGTCGTTGTTGCGCCGTACTCTGTCGCCGGTTTTATACATGCGTGCGCCGGGTTGTGTGCTAAAGGGATCGGGTAGAAAGCGTTCAGCCGTTAACCCGGGGCGCTTATGGTAGCCGCGCGCCAGGCTGGCGCCCGACAGGTAAAGTTCGCCGGGTACGCCGGGTGGCGTGGGATTGAGATAAGCATCCAGCACATACACGTCCACATTATTTATGGGCACGCCGATGGGAACGGTGGAACCTTGCGGCGCCCGGGTGACCACATGGCGGGTGGCACAGACGGTGTTTTCCGTCGGCCCGTATGCGTTAATCAGTCGGCGGCCTGTGTGCCAAAGACGGGCGGTTTCCGGTGGCAGGGCTTCCCCGGCGGAAACCAGCGTTTCCAGCCCCGGAAACATTTCTGGGTCTAACAGCGCGCTGACCGAGGGCGGCAGGGTAACGGTAGTTACCGCTTCATCGCGCAGGAGATTTTCCAAACCTTGTCCGGGTAAAAGCGCGTCTTTATCCGCAAGAATTAGGGTAGCGCCGCTGATCAATGTGGTGAATATTTCCGATACACTGGCGTCGAAACTGAAGCTGGCAAATTGCAGGCAACGCTTGCCGGCTTCCAATTGAAAATCCTTGATTTGAAAACGGGTCAGGTTGCACAAGCTCTGATGTTGCACCATGGTGCCTTTGGGCAGCCCCGTGGAGCCACTGGTGTAAATCATATAGGCCAGATTGCCCGGTAGCACCGGGCTGTCGGGGTTGGTTTCGGATTCTTCCGGAACGGGTCCGTCGAGCAATACGGTTTCTTTGATTTCGATCCGCGACAGGGCGTTTTTGATTAGCGGCCACACGGATTGGGTGGTCAGTAACATGGTTATGCCCGCGTCTTCAAAAATATATCGGATGCGTTCGGCGGGGTAAGCGGGATCGATGGGTACATAAACACCGCCGGCTTTTAGTACCGCCAACAGGGCCACCACCATTTCCGGACTACGTTCCAGGGAAATACCGATCAATTGTTCGGGCCGGACGCCTTTTTTTATCAAATGTCGGGCAAAACGGTTGGCGCGTCGGTTCAGGGCGTCGAAGGTAAGGCCCCGGCCGTTGTAACGCAGAGCTTCCCGATCCGGGTATTGGCGGACGGTTTCTTCAAACCAACGATGAATGGTTGTATGATCCGGATAGGGATGGCGCGCGCCACGCATCAGTGCATGGAGGGATGTTTCCTCTGAAAGATCGACCAGTGGATAGGCTCCGACCGGTTTTTGCGGATGCGCGGCAATTTGTTGCAACAGAAAGGCATAATGATCCAGTAACCGGCGGGCGGTGCTTTCCCTGTACAAATCGGTGTTGTATTCCAGTTGGGCCGAGACGCCATTGTCATGTTCAATCACCGACAGGGACAGATCGAATTTGGCTACCGGTTCATCGCTTTCAAAAGGGGTTATGTGTATCGCTTCGTCCTGTCCTCCGGATACGGTTTGCCGGTTATTCTGGTAAGCGAACATTACCTGAAAAAGGGGTGACCGACTCATGTCGCGGGTGGAAACCAGGGCATCGACAATCATCTCGAAGGGTACATCCTGGCGGGCCTGCGCTTCCAGCAGGTTTTGCTTAACCTGTTCCACCACCTTATGAAAAGGCGTGTCGGCGTCCAGATCGGCCCGCAGGGCCAGCGTATTGACAAAAAAGCCGATCAGGGGTTCGGTTTCCCGGAAGCGCCGGTTGGCGGTGGGGGTGCCCACCAGAAAAAGCTCCTGACCGCTGTACTTGAACAACAGCGCATTCCAGGCGGCCATCATTATCATAAACAGGGTGTGGTTGTTTTGACGGGCCAGGCCTTCTAATTTGTGCAGCGTTTCCACGGAAAAGGTGTATTCCATCACCGCGCCGTTAAATGTTTGCATGGCCGGGCGTTCAAAATCCGTCGGCATCTCCAGATACGGCGGGTTCATTCCGATCTTTCGACGCCAGTAGTCCAGTTGTTCTTCCAACCGTTCGTCCTTTAGCCAGGATCGCTGCCAGATGGCGTAGTCCGTAAATTGTATGGGCAACGGCGGCAGATCAGGTGTCCGTTTGCCGTGATAGGCGGTGTACAGTTCCTGAACTTCCCGCATCAAGACATTGGCCGACCATCCGTCGCTGATAATGTGATGCATGGTCAGAGCAAGCAGATAACGTTGGTCATCCAACCTGGCGATGTGCAGCCGTAACAGGGGACCTTGTTGCAGATTAAAGGGGCGCAGGGCGTTTTCCCTGGTCAGGCGCCGCGCCTGGCGCTCCCGATCCGCTTCCGGCAAATTACGAAGATCGCTGAACTGAATATCCGGTTCCAGTTGTTCGTGAATAACAACAAACGGTTTGCCCTGATCGGCGTCAAATGTGGTACGCAGCGCTTCATGGCGTTGGACAATATGCCCGATGGTGCGGCGCAGGGCCTCTTCATCAAGCGGGCCGTGCCAAATGACCGCCATGGGAATGTTGTATTGGGCGCTGCCCGGATTCAACTGATCCAGAAACCACAATCTTTGTTGGGAAAAGGAAAGGGGAACAGGATCGGGGCGTTCCATGGGACGCAACGGTGGCCAGTCCGCTTGTTGCAGATGGGCGCCACTGTCGATCAGGCCGGCCAATTCCCGCAGGGTGGGGGCTTCAAACAACAGACGCAGAGGCACTTCCTTGTCCAGGGATTCCCGCAGGCGGGCCATCAGACGCGTGGCCAGCAGAGAATGCCCGCCCAATTCAAAAAAGTTGTCATCGCGGCCGATTTTTTCCACGCCGAGCAGTTCCTGCCATATTGCGGCCAACAGGGTTTCGGTCTCTCCTTGCGGGGCCTCATACGGTCGGGAAAGGCTCTCCCGTTCCATGCGTGGCGCGGGCAGGGACTTGCGATCCACCTTGCCGTTGGCCGTGAGCGGAATTTCCTCCAACGCCACCTGATAGGCGGGAATCATATACTCCGGCAGGGCGGCTTTCAGAGCGGCCTGAATATCCGACCAGGCGGCCTTTTCATCGGCGGGTACCCAATAGGCGGTAAGGCGTTTATCGCCCCCGGCGGACGTATGCACAACCACCACTGCATCCTTAACCTGCGGTTGGGCGGCCAGTACGGCTTCGATTTCGCCAGGTTCGATGCGGTACCCGCGGATTTTGACCTGATCATCCACACGGCCGAGAAAGACCATGCGGCCGTCGTTTCCATAACGGACGATATCGCCGGTTTTGTACATGCGCGCGCCCGGTTGTGCGCTGAACGGATCGGGCAGAAAACGCTCCGCCGTTAAATCAGGGCGGTTATGGTAACCGTGCGAAACGCCGGCGCCACCGATGTAAAGTTCACCCGGCACCCCCATTGGAACCGGTTGCATGCGGTTGTCCAGCACATAAACCGGGCTATTGGGAATGGAACGACCAATTGGCACCGATCCGCTACCTTTGTAGTCCCGCGCGTCGAAGACAACACAGCCCACCACCGTTTCCGTGGGACCGTATTCGTTATATAAATGGGTTTCGGGCGCGTGGCGTTGCCAAAAAGAAATCTGGTCGGCCGTCAGGTTTTCACCGCCGATGACAAAGGCACGGGTTAAACCGGCCGCTTTTTCCGGCGGAATCTGATGGGTAAGTAATTCCAGATGAGCCGGTGTGATTTTTACGATGCTGAAATCCCGATAGGTTAATAAGGCCCGCGACAACGCCTCCAGGCCTTCTTCTTCACCGGCCAGGGTAAGGCATTGAGCATGAATCAACGGGGTGTAAACCGCCGTGATGGTGGCGTCAAACGCGATTGTGGCATGTAGCAGCGATCCGTTGCCCTGTTCCAATGGATAACCGATTGCCGTCCAGTTAAGATAATGCATCAATCCGGCATGTGGGATAAGCGTACCCTTGGGCCGGCCGGTGGAACCGGATGTGTAAATCATATAGGCCACCTGCCGCGGATCGATTTCGATTTGCGGATTACTGTCGGCAAACGGGGTCACATCCACCCGGGACATGTTACACATTTTGTCGTCGGGCACAAGCGTTTCAAACAAGGCACGGGTGGCATCGTGACATAAAATCAGGGCTACATCGGCGTCCTGCACGATATAGCGGATCCGTTCTACGGGATAGGATGGATCGATGGGGACCCAGGCCGCGCCGGATTTCAGTACGGCAAACATGGCGCTTAACATTTCCGGCCGACGTTGGAAACAGAGCGCCACCCGTTGCCCGGCTCCGATGCCCTGTTGGTTCAGATAACGCGCCCAGCGGTTGACTTCGCGATTGAATGCACCGTAGCTGATCACAAGGTCGCCCTGACGTATAAAAGGACGATCGGCGTGACGTGCGGCCTGTTCTTCCAGCAAGGCGATGACATGCGCATGTTTTAATACGGGTTTGGCAAGGCTATTGAAGCCTCTAAGCAGCTTATCCTGTTCTTCATCATCGATAAAACGGACTTCATCCACCGACACATGGGGGTGATTGATCAGGGCATTGGTCAATGCTCTGAAATGGGCCGCCATGCGTTCCACGGTTTCCTTATCAAACAGATCGGTGGCGAATTCAAAGGCACCGGCCCATTGTTTATCCTGTTCAATCATGAACAGAGTCAGATCGAATTTGGACATGCCACTGTGCGCCTCTACAGGCTCGAGTACAAAGGCCGCGTCCGGATTGTTACCGGCAGGCGTACCGGCGTTTTGCAAGGCAAACATCACCTGGAAAAGGGGCGTATGACTCATGGAACGTTCCGGCTGCAGGGCATCGACGATTTTTTCGAAAGGCACATCCTGATGAGCAAAGGCGTTCAGGGACGTGTCACGGGTTTGTTCCAACACATGCAAAAATGTGGGGCGGTTTTCAAAACGAGCCGGTAAAACGAGTGTGTTGACGAAAAAACCGATTAACGGTTCGATTTCGGCCCGGTTCCGGTTGGCGATGGGCGTACCGATATTAAAACTTTCCTGACCGCTGTAACGATAGAGCAGGGTTTGGAAGATGGACAGAAGCAACATAAACGGCGTCACATTATGATCACGGGTGAATGTGTTGATCCGTTCGGATTCTTCCGTGCTGAAACGGAAGGTCAGGTAATCGCCGCGCTGAGTGGGCGTTTTGGGCCGCGGCCGGTCGGTGGGTAATTCCAAAACATCCGAGCTGTGGGCCAGCAATTGCCGCCAAAAATCGATTTGCTCCCGTAGAACCTCGCCGGACAGCCAGGTTTGTTGCCAGTGGGCAAAATCGGCGTACTGAATGGGCAAAGGCGGCAGGGGGGATGCTTCATCGCGTAAAAAGGCTTCGTACAATATGCCTATTTCACGCATGAAAACCTGACTGGACCAGTCATCACTGATAATATGGTGGATGGTGGTGAGCAGGATATATTCACGGGTATCCATGTGGATAATACCCACGCGCAACAGGGGGCCTTCCGACAGATTGAACACTGTGCGGGCAAAATCCGCGGCCCGTTGCAACGCTTCGGCTTCTCTTTCTTCCCGGGGACGGTCGCGCAGGTCGAATCGCTCGAGCTTTATGGTGCGTTCTTTGTGGATGATCAGTACCGGTTCGCCATTGCGGCTGATGAAATTGGTACGCAGATTTTCATGTCGCCGGATAATGGTATTCAGGCAGCGTTCCAGTATATCGGGATCGAGATCACCACGCACGCGGATCGATTCGGGAATATTGTAATTCGATGTGCCCGGTTCCAATTCCTCCAGAAACCACAGACGTTGCTGGGCAAAGGATAGGGGCAGCTTTTGTTGCCGGGATACCGCGAGAATGGGTGGCGCCTGCACGGTCGTGGCGCCACGCTGTGCAATTTCGATATGTTCGGCCAGGGCCGCCACGGTGGGGTATTCGAAAACATTGCGTAACGGAATATCCATATCAAAGGCTTCGCGCACCCGTGAAACCAGTTGAGTGGCCAACAACGAATGACCGCCCAGATCGAAAAAATTATTGAAAATGCCCACCTTGTCCAGGGATAGCACCTTACAGTAAACCGCCGCCAGTTTTTCCTCCGTGGCGTTGCGTGGCGCCACATATTCCTGTGATGCGCCGTAGTCTTTGTCGCCGGGCACCGGTAACGCTTTGCGATCCACCTTGCCATTGGGCGTTAAGGGAATGCTGTCCAGTCGGACAAAGGCATTGGGGATCATATAGTCGGGCAACTTCTCCAACAGAAATCGCTTCAGTACGGTGATTTCCAGCGATTGATCATCTTCCGTTGTGTAATACGCCACCAACCGTTTATCACCCGGCGTATCTTCGCGGACAATCACCACGGCATGATTGATGTTGGGATGGCGGGACAAATTGGATTCGATTTCGCCCAGTTCGATGCGGAAACCGCGTAGTTTGACCTGAAAATCGATTCTTCCCATAAATTCGATGTTGCCGTCCGGCAAAAATTTTCCTTTGTCGCCGGTACGGTAGAGGCGCGCGCCGGGTTGCCCGCTGAACGGATCGGGGATGAATTTTTCCGCCGTCAGTTCCGGGCGATGATGATAGCCGCGGGCCACTCCCGCTCCGCCCACGCATATTTCCCCCGGTACACCGATGGGTTGGGGATTGAGATAGCGATCCACAATATAAACCTGCATATTGCTAAAGGGTTTACCTATGGGGACATGCCTGTCGGCGGGCAGGTCCAGTTGGGCCGCTTCAAAATAGGTACTATCAATGGCCGCTTCTGTTAAGCCGAAGGAATTGATCAGACGGGTATCGGCGCCGCCGTATTCCAAAAATTGACGGTATTCACCCACATACCAGGCATCGGAACCGGCGATCAGACAGCGCATGAAAGAGAGGTCTTTGCCGATGCTGTCGAGATAAGCGGTCAGGTTGCGTAGAACCGCCGGCACGAATTCGGCGATGGTTACCTGTTCCCGCAGCATTTCGGCATACAATTTTTCAGCGTTGAGCAGGGTATCCCTGGGGATCAGGGTCAGTTTGCCTCCGGAAGCCAGGGCGCGGATGGTATCGCCGGCAAAAACATCAAAAGAAAAATTGGCCATTTGCAGATGTGAACGGCAACGGGTTTTTAATTCGTAAGCGCTTTCCCAGGCAAAATAGGAATTCACCCAGCTTTGATGGGCGATGCAAACACCCTTGGCTTTTCCCGTGGTTCCCGAGGTATAGATCATATAGGCCAGGTTATCCGGGGCGACCGCTACTTGTGGGTCGGTGTCCGGCAGGGCGTCCAGGGCCGCCGCTTCATGATCAAGACAAATCGGCCGTGCCGGACTTTGCGGCAGGCGTTCCAGAAGGGAAGTATGGGTGAGTAACACCGGTGTTTGGGCATCCCCTATCATATAGGCCAGCCGTTCCGGGGGATAATCCGGGTCCATGGGGACGTAACCGCCCCCCGCTTTGAGCACGGCTAACACGGCGATCATCAAATCGTGCGATTTTTCCAGACAGATGCCCACCGCTGTTTCGGGTTGAACGCCTTCCTTGATCAGGCGTCGGGCCAATTGATTGGCGCGGCGTTCCAATGCGCCGTATGTGAGATGCCGGCCGTCGATCGCCACGGCAACGGCTTCGGGTGTTTGCCGGGCGTGCTCCGACACCAGATGGTGCATGCAGCGCCGCCATTCATAGTGAACAGGCCCGTTGTTCCAGTCTTGCAGGATGACCTTCTGCTCCTGTTGATTGAGCACGGGTAACCTGAAAACAGGAACATCCGGTTGCGACAGCGCGGCACGGATCAAATTCTCATAATGTTGTATGAAGCGCGCCATGGTTTCTTTTTCAAACAGGTCGGTGCAATATTCCACTGAAGCGAGAAGATGCGTGTTTTGTTCCGCCAGGGAAACCGTAATGTCAAAGGTGGATGTGCCGGCATCCACTTCTATTTGTTCCATCCGGATGGTATCGGCGGCGGACACATTTTGCATGGCGTGGCCGTCACCGGTGGCGTTTTGCAGAATGAACATCACCTGAAACAGCGGGGAATGGCTCATGCTGCGTTCCGGTTGCAGGGCTTCCACCAGCATTTCGAACGGCACATCCTGATGGGCGTAGGCTTGCAGGGTATGTTGACGGATTTCCTGCAACAATTGATTGAAAGAAATACCATCTTTTATTTGGGCGCGCAAAACAAGAGTGTTGACAAAAAAACCGATCAAACCTTCTGTTTCGGCCTGGGTGCGGTTGGCAATGGGGGTACCGACACATATATCGTCCTGTCCGCTGTATCGATGCAACAACAAGTAGAATATGCCCAACAAAGCCATAAAGGGGGTGACACCCTGTTGACGGGCGTGAGCCACCAGTTGGTCATATAGGGCACGCGGGATGCGGTGATGATAGTTGGCGCCACGATTCGACTGGATGGCCGGACGTGGTTTATCCGTGGGCAATTCCAACACCGGCGGCACCGGGCCGAGTGTCTCCTTCCAAAAACGCATCTGTTTTTCCAGCACTTCCCCTTGCAACCAGTCCCTTTGCCATTTGGAAAAATCGGCGTATTGGATGGGCAAATCGGGAAGAGGCACATCGCGGTCTTTGCTAAAGGCGTCGTAAATCAGAGCCACTTCACGCATAAAAACACCGATGCTCCAGCCATCGCTGATAATGTGATGCATGGTGACGAGCATGATGGCTTCATCATCTTTCAAACGGATCAGTTTTGAACGGAACAGGGGACCTGTTTTTAGATCAAAGGGTGTACGCGCTTCGTTGGTGGCCATGCGTTGCGCCTCGGCCTCGCGTTCATCGGCGGGTAAGGCGCGCAGGTCCACAATTTCCAACGGACAAACCATATCGGCATGAATCACCTGTACAGGTTCGTCATCCACTTTGTCGAAGGTTGTGCGCAGCGATTCGTGACGATAGACGATTTCATCTATCGTATCCTGCAGGGCCGGTATGTCCAATTTCCCGATGATACGTACCGCCGTGGGGATGTTGTAAAAGGGACTGCCTGGCTCAAACTGATCTAAAAACCATAAGCGTTGCTGGGCAAACGATGTGGGAAAACTGTACGATTGTTCTTCGGTAATTTCGTATTCAGCCATATGCGTTCGTTTTTTTCATTTATACCACAAAGACGCCAAGAGAAAGAACTTAGTGTCTTCGTGCCTGAGTGGTTTTGTTCTTTTAATTATTTTTACCGCTAAGACTCTAAGACGCAAAGAGAAAGAACTTAGTGTCTTCGTGCCTGAGTAGTTTTATTCATTTAATTTTTTTACCACAAAGACTCTAAGACGCAAAGAGAAAGAACTTAGTGACTTCGTGGTTTAATGCATTATTTTCTTGACCGGCGCGCAGGGCGACGTGCCGTCGGACGCGCGGCCCTTTCAATCTTTTCAATTTTAGGCTTGGCTTTCATGCCACTGGCCCTGGCTATCTCCACCTGATCGCTTAAGTCGGCAATGGTCGGCTTTTCAAATAAGGTCATCAAAGGCAGTTCGATGTCGAACGTGCTTCGTATGCGCGACATGAATTGCGTGGCCAAAAGCGAATGCCCACCGAGATCGAAAAAGTTATCATAAACCCCCACTTTTTCCACATGGAGTAATTCACTGACGATAGCCGCCAGTTTTTCTTCGGTTTCATTTCTCGGGGCAATGAATTCAACATTCAACTGACTACGATCTCCCTCCGGGGCGGGCAAGGCTTTTCGATCCACTTTACCGTTGGGCGTTAAAGGCATGGATGCCAACATCATAAAATGCACCGGCACCATATAATCCGGTAAATGTTTCCGCGCATGATTCTTTACAGCCGAAACATTGATCTCCATGGAAGGATCGGTGACACAATAGGCCACAAGACGTTTTTCACCCGGCCGGTCTTCACGGGCCAGGACAATCACATCACGAATCCCATCCATGCCGGCCAGCACCGCTTCAATTTCGCCCAGTTCAATACGAAAACCGCGTACCTTCACCTGATGGTCGATGCGTCCCAGAAATTCAATGTTACCGTCCGGTCGTCGTTTCACCAGATCACCGGTACGGTACAACCGCGCGCCTGGGATGCCTGAATATCTGTCGGGAATGAATTTTTCGGCGGTCAGTTCCGGACGGTTATGATAACCGCGGGCCAGTCCCACACCGCCCACACATAATTCACCGGGTATGCCCACCGGAACAAGGGCGCCGTGGTCATCCAGAACATATAAGCGAAAATTGGGATTGGCGTTGCCGATGGGCGGCGCGGTATCCGCCTCCGGAGAGGCTTCGTACATGGACGCGCAAACGGTTGTTTCCGTGGGACCGTAAGCGTTGAAAAAACGACGGCCGCGGCCCCATTTTTTAACCAACTCCGCGCTGCACGCTTCGCCGGCGGTTATGATGGTTTGTAAGTCTGGCAGTTCCTTATCCGGGAATACGGATAAAACCGACGGCGGCAAGGTGACGGTCGTAACAGACTGCTGCGCCATCAAATCGGTCAGGGCGTCTCCGGAAACGGCTGTTTCCTGTTGCATCAACACCAGGGTAGCGCCATTTAACAATGCCATAACCAATTCCCATACGGAGGCGTCAAAACTGAAAGAAGAAAATTGCAGGATACGGCTTTGGGGGGAGATTCCGAACTTTTGACGTTGAATTTCAGCCAGGTTCACCAAACCCTTGTGGTTCAGCAATGTCCCCTTGGGACGGCCCGTGGAACCGGATGTATAGATCACATAAGCCAGATTTTCCGGTGAGATATCCGGTAACGAGGCCGACGGAGGCGCGGTGGTCAATTCTTCCACATTTAACAAGACGGGGGGCTGTTGTAATGTCGTAATCACCGGTTCCAAAAGGGTTTGCGTATCACCGCTTGTCAATACAACCGGTGTGCGGGCGTCGTCCATCATATAAGCCAGCCGTTCGGAGGGATAACCCGGGTCCAGAGGCAGATAAGCGCCACCGGCCTTCATCACCCCCAGAATGGAGATGAACATCTCAAAGGAACGATGCAGGCAGATGCCGACCCGTGTTTCCGTATGCACGCCTTTTTCCAAAAGTTGAGCGGCCAGCTCCGAAGAGCGTTGATCCAGCTCCCGATAACTCATGCGTTTCTCGCCGAATTGCAACGCGGGATGATCCGGCTGCGCGCTTACGTGCATGGCAAATCGTTCATGAACACATTTTTCCTGTTCAAAAGGAGAAGATGTCCGGTTCCAGTTTTCCGTTAATAAACGGGTTTCTTCTTCACTTAAATAATCGATTTCATGAATATATTGCTCGCTATCTTCCAACGCTTCACGCAAAAAGTTTTCATAATGGTGCATCATACGTTCAATGGTATCGGCATTGAACAGGTCCGTATTGTATTCGAATTGCCAGGCCATGCCCGTTTCCGCGGGATTAATGGTCACGGACAAGTCGAATTTTGATGTAACGGATTCATATTCCAGTTGTTGCAAGTGGATATCGGAAGTCGTGGCCTCCTGTTGTGGCAGGTTTTGATAGACGAACATTACCTGAAAAATGGGCGCATGACTGGTGTCGCGACGGGTGACCAGGGCATCCACTATTTTCTCAAAGGGCACATCCTGATGGGCGTAGGCCTCCAGCATGGTATCGCGTACATCAAGTAATAGCGTTTCAAAAGCCTGTTGTTGGGAAAAATCGCTTTTAATGATGAGATTGTTGACAAAGAAGCCGATAAGCCCTTCGGTGCCGCTATGGTTCCGGTTGGCCACCGGGGAACCGACGATGACGGTATCCTGACCGCTGTAACGATGCAACAGGGCCTGAAAGGCGGCCAGCATCAGCATATAGGGCGTTACACCGAAAGCGGCGCTTTCTTCAAAAATTTTCCGGCTGAGATCATCGGGCAGGGTGTGCGTCAAAGCCGCGCCGTTAAAGGTTTGTACAGCCGGACGCGGGCAATCCAGCGGCAGTTCCAAAACAGGCGGGTCTTCACCGATCGTTTCACGCCAATAGTTCAGTTGTTGTGTGAGTATTTCACCCTGCAGCCAGTTTTGTTGCCATAAGGCATAGTCGGCATATTGAACCTCCAGGTCCGGCAAACGGGCGGGCGACCCTTCCACCGCGGAACGATACAGTTCGGCAAGTTCGGCCATGAAAATACCCATCGACCAACCGTCGGCGATGCTATGGTGCAGGTTAAGGGAGAATATATGTTGATTATCTCCGATATTGTACAAACATGCCCGCCAAAGAGGGCCGGTTGTTAAATCGAACACATGAAGCGCATCCTTTCGAACCCGTTCACGGATTTCATCGTCAAGGGTTGTCCGGGGCACGTCGCTCAGGTCTTCACGGGACAGGGGCAGAGGCATATCTTCATGTATGATCTGACGTGGTTTACCACCGTTTTCAGCGAAAGTGGTGCGCAGGATTTCATGTCTTTGCATGAGCGAAGCCAGCGCATTTTCCAGCGCCTTGTCTTGCAGCGGTCCTTCGATCCGGAAAGCGGACGGGATATTGTAAAAAGTGCCGCCGGGTTGGAGCTGATCCAGAAACCACAAACGTTGCTGGGCAAAGGATAAGGGGATATGTTCCGGACGCGGGCCTGCGGTAAGCGGCGGCAGGGTAAAGCCCCGTTCGTTTTGTCGGGCTTGTTGGATGAGCCCGGCCAGATGCGCGACGGTCGGCTGTTCAAAGAGTTTCTTTAGGGGGATTTCCACATCAAAGGCATCACGGATACGGGATACCAATTGGGTGGCCAGCAGGGAATGCCCGCCCAAATGGAAGAAGTTATCATGTACTGACAAGGTTGTTACCCCTAACACATCGCGCCACAGAGAAAGCAACACATCCTCCACGGGAGTGGTGGCCGCGGTCGTGGTGTTATCTTCGCTTTGAGCCTCCCAGTCGGGTTCCGGCAACGCGCGGCGGTTTACTTTTCCGTTATGTGTGAGAGGAAAAGCCTGCATGACGGTGATAGCTGCGGGCTGCATATAGTCGGGTAGCTTTTCGGTCAGATAACCGCGCAAAGCGGTCAGGTCCACGCTATCCCCGGCGGGGATGATATAAGCTGCCAGTCGCATCCTTTCCGGCGCGTCACCCAGAGCGATGACCACAGCGTCACGAACGGCTTCATAGTCATTTAAAACCGCTTCAATTTCACCCAATTCAATACGGTTACCGCGAATTTTTACCTGAAAATCAATTCGTCCGATGAATTCAATTACCCCGTCATCGAGCCAGCGGGCCAGGTCGCCACTGCGGTATATTCGGGCGCCTTCATCCGTGGAAAAAGGGTTGTTGATGAATTTTTCCGCCGTGAGATCGGGGCGTTTATGATATCCGATGGCCAATCCGGGACTGGCGATGCACAACTCACCGGGGACGCCCACGGGTGTGGGGCGCATAAACGGGTCCACTATATAAACCCTGTCATTGTATATGGGACGGCCGATGGGCGCCGTGCGCGCTTCGACCGGCAAGTTTTCTACAACACTCCAAACACAGCCGATGGTGGCCTCGGTGGGGCCGTATCCGTTGATGAAGCGGTAACGGTCTTTCCATTTTTGGGCCAGGGCGCGGGAGCAGGCCTCGCCCACGGAAATAACGGTTTTAAGATCGGGAAAATCCCTGTTGGCCAGGAGCGTCAGCAGGGATGGCGGCAAGGTGACATATGAAATTTTATGCTCTTTTAAAAACGCGCTGAAGGCGTCTATGTTAAGAATGGTTTCCTTTTCCACGATATGCAGCGTGGCGCCGGCCATCAGACAGGAAAAGACCTCGCTGACCGCCGCGTCAAAACCGTAACTGGCAAATTGCAGCCCGTTGGATTGCGGTGTGATGCCAAAATCTTCTATTTGGGCGTGGATGGTATTGGAAAGACCTTTGTGATGTAAAAGAACGCCTTTGGGTTTTCCGGTGGAACCGGAAGTATATATCATATAGGCCGGGGCATCGGCACTTATCATGACAGGCGGATTTTCGTTCACCGCCTCTTGTTGCCGCAATTCCTTTAAGGAGATCAACGTCACATCCAATCCGGCGGCGTCATGGATGGCATCGGTAGTGATCACATGACCGGCATTGGAATCGTTGACGATGTATTGAATGCGCTCCACGGGATATTCCATATCGATGGGAATATACACCGCGCCGCATTTCAGTATGGCCAGGGTGGCCGTGATCATATCGACGGAACGGGGCAGGCAAAGCGCCACGAAACCACCCGGGGTCACACCCTGTTTGCGCAAATAAGCGGCCCATCCGTTGGCGCGATGGTTAAGGGCTTCATAGGTTAAATGATCATCATTATGCTCCACGGCCCGATTGCGGGGATACAAAGCGACCATTTTTTCAAATAATTGAATGGCGGTTTTATCCGCTGGATACGGCCGTCGGGTGGCATTCATCTCTTCAAGAAGTTTCTTCTCCTCGGCTTCGGTTATAAAGCGTATGTCCTTTATCGAAACGTCGGGTTGCTCAATCAGGGTTTGTAGGACACGGATGAGGTGACCGGCCAGCCGATCCACCGCTTTTTCGGATAAACGGGCGGTATCAAAAGCCATTTGCAATGCTAACGGCATGCCGGAAGACGCCACTACGGTTAAAGGATAGTTGCTACGTTCAAAAACAGCCACATCGGTAATATGGATATCCGATTTTTGCTGTTTGACCGATTCATCCACCGGATAGTTTTCGAATACAAACAGCGTTTCGAATAACGGTTGATCATCGGAGAGTTCACTGACTTTTTTTATATCCACCAAAGGGGTGTATTCGTAAACCCGGGCTTCATTTTGTTCCGCGTGCAGCCGTTTGAGATAATCGATCAGTTTTTCCCTGTAATCGAAACGCGCGCGCACGGGCAGGGTGTTGATAAACAAACCCACCATGCTTTCGATGCCCGGAATTTCCGAGGGACGTCCGGAAACCGTCGCGCCGAACACCACATCATCGGTGCGGTTGTAATAGGCCAGTACCAAACCCAGCGCGCCTTGCATGACCGTATTTAAAGTCAATTTATTTTCGCGGACAAAGGAATGCAGGGCCTGGCTCGTTTCCACGCCACATTCATAATGTTTTTTGATGTATGGTCGGACGCCTTCCAACGGCGGATGATCCACCACAAGAGGCGTGGTGCTGTAAAAGCCGCTTAATCGATCGCGCCAGAAGCGATCCGCTTGATCCTTGTCCTGTTCCCGCAGCCAGGCGATATAGTGTTTAAAAGGGCGGACAGGAGGCAAATCGGGTGTTTTGTTTTTATCATTGGCGTCGTACAGACTAAATAATTCGCCGAGTACGATGGGCATGGCCCATCCGTCTAATAAAATATGATGATAGGTGAAAAGAAATCCGTGGCGATGTGCGTCCTGCTTAACAATTTTTACACGCAACAGCGGCGCGTCGGTCAGATCGAACCCCTGCTCACGTTCTTTAATTTTCAACTTTTCAAAACGGTCGCGAAAAGTCTCATCCGGGATGCCGCTCCAGTCCAGGAGTTCAAAAGGGATTTCCAGGGATTCATGCACCACCTGCAGCGGTTCATCCACATCTTCCCAGACAAAGGCGCTGCGCAGCACATCATGACGATCGAGCACGCATTGCCAGGCCTGCCGGAAGGCTGTAATGTTAAGCGGCCCGTTAAATTCAGCGCTCATTTGTTCGGTATAATTCGCGCTTTCCGGTGCGTATAAAGTATGAAACAACATCCCCTGCTGCATGGGCGACAGGGGATAAATATCCTGTACATTTTCCATATACGGTTGCAATCCTCAAATAAAACGTATGTAAAGGGTCAGCGACGGCGTCCCTTTTTCTTTTTTCCCAGTTGACTTAACACTTTGTCCAGTTTTTTATTATCTAACCCGGCCATTTTGAAATCGGAAGCGGTTTTAACGGTTTGTTGCGGATTTTGGCAATGTTTGACCACCGCTTTCAGTTCATCGGCAAAGGCGACGGCCCAGGCTTGAATAGATGCCTGCTTATACCGGGCGCGACTGTAACCGAACGTGAACCGCAGAAGGCCGCCGGTGATGCTGCCGTTGATTTCCACCTGCGCCAGGCGTCGCGCCCGCGGACTGTGATCCGGGCCCTGCGTGGCGTCGGCAGGCAGAAAAGGCCCCTCCGTGTTACCATCGTCAAAACGACCGAGATAATTGAAGATAACCGTCGGGTTATCGGCGGCTTTCAGGCTCTCCCGGATGCTTTTGTCCGAAGCGAGATAACGTAACACACCGTAGCTTAACCCATTGTGCGGAACCGCATGAATCTGTTCCTTAATTTCTTTGATATGATCCCCCATATCCACGGCGCGACCCAGATCCAGGGTCAGCGGCCATAAGGCTGTAAACCAGCCTGTTGTGCGGGAAATATCCATCAGGGGATGAATCGCTTCGCGGCCATGTCCTTCCATGTGAACCATGAGCCGGCGTTTACCGCTCCATCGGTTGTAGCCGCGCATCAATGCAGTCAGCAACAGATCGTTGATTTCCGTATTGTATGCTTTATGGGCATCGCTAAGCAGCAGGTGCGTGGTGGCCTCATCCAGGGTCATGGTAACGGTCTCGGCCTCGCTCTCCGCATTGGTTCCCCCGGGAAAATCCACGGGGAATTCCGTTGCGGTGGCAACCGTTTTCCGCCAAAAGGCTAGGACGTCCCGGGCTTCTTTTTCGGCGAAATGCATCAATATATGAGCCCATTGACGATAGGAACTGCCCTTGGGCGGAAAATGAACCGTGCCTCCCGTCCGTGCCTGGGCGTAAGCCGTTATGAAATCATCCAGCAGAATACGCCAACTGACCCCGTCCACGGCCAGGTGATGGATCACGATCAACAGATGATCGCCAAAGTCGGAACGGAGCCAGGCCACGCGCACCAAAGGCCCGTTAAGCAGGTTCAGACTTCCCTGCAGTCGGGTGCATGCGGCGGTCAACTGTTCACGATGGGTTGGCACATCCTGCGCTTTAATATCCTCGACCGTAAAAACCGTATCGGCAGCGGGATCGGCGTCATACACCGCTTCAACCCCCTGATCCGTATGTTTGAAGCGCAGCCGAAGCGCGTCATGCTGTCGCAAAAGAGCGTCCACCGCGTTCCGCAGGGCGGTTTCATCCATTGGTTGGGCTGTTTTAAACAACACCGACTGATTCCAATGGTGAGCGTCAACAAAATCCTGTTCAAAGAAAAAGTGTTGGATGGGCGTAAGGGGAACGGGGCCTTCGAGCACGCCTTGTTCCGTTTCCGCTTTTTGTTCTTCGCGGGCCACCTGTGCCAGTTCGGCAATAGTTTGGTTCTGAAACATTTGCAAAGGCGTGATAAACAAACCTTTGTCCCGGGCCCGTGAGATAACCTGTATGCTCATGATCGAATCGCCGCCCAGTTCGAAGAAGTTGTCGTGGACGCCGACTTGTTCTTTTTTTAATAAATCGGCAACGATATCGGCCAAAATCTTTTCACGTTCCGTGGAGGGCGCGACATATTCCGTGCTTACGGCACCGCGTTCCGCGGAAGGCTCCGGCAGCGCTTTTATATCCACTTTGCCATTGGGCGTCAAGGGTATGGCCGGTAAGTGGATAAACACAGCAGGAATCATATAATCGGGTAATGATTGTCCTAAAAAACGGCGTAAATCCGCGATGGGAACGGCTTTGTCATGATCTGTTTTATAATATGCCACAAGCCGCGCGGGTTGCCCTTTGGCGATCACCACGCATTGTTCGATTTCCGGATGTTGATTCAATACCGCTTCGATCTCGCCTGGTTCGATTCGATAACCGCGGATTTTTACCTGTTGGTCCATCCGTCCAAGAAATAGCAGGGTGCCGTCTTTTAACAGACGCACTTTATCTCCGGAACGGTACATGCGGGCACCGGGTGTGGTGGTGAACGGATCGGGTAAAAAACGTTCAGCGGTCACATGCGGACGATTGTGATAACCACGAGCCAGCGCCGGTCCGCCGATATATAATTCTCCGCTTACACCGGGCGGCACGGGATTGTAATACTCATCCAAAACATAAACCGGCGTTCCGTTGATCGGCCGGCCTATGGGAACGGAACCTTCTCCCGCCCAGCCGGTGGCGTCAAAAACCACACATCCGACCACTGTTTCCGTGGGGCCGTATTCATTGAATAAGCGTGTGGCCGGCGCATGTTCCTGCCAAAAACGGATTTGATCCGAAGTAAGATTTTCACCACCGATGACAAAAGAACGTGTAATACGGACCGCTTGTCCGGCATCGATTTGCTGCCGGATCACATCGAGATGCGCCGGTGTGATTTTGATTATGCTAAACGGTTCATCAGTCTGAGTTAACAAATCGGTGAGTATGCCCAGGTCATCACTTTCCGGAACAAGCGTTAACGATTGTCCCGCCGCAAGCGGCGCGAAAATGGATGTAATGGTGGCGTCAAAGGCAATGGTAGCATGGACTACCGCGCCTTGTCCCGCATCCATCGGATAGGCCGCGGCGCACCAATTGATGTAATGCATCAGTCCCTGATGCGTGAGCAGAGTGCCTTTGGGTGTCCCGGTTGAACCGGAAGTATAGATCATATAGGCCAATTGATCGGGATCGGGTGCCTCCGGTGGTGTGGGGGGCAATGTCCGCATGGAATCGAACAGATTTTCAACGGTACGGATCGGGATGAGGGTTTCGGCGAGCCGCGCCTGGTGTTCCTGGTCGGTAATGATGAGCGACGCCCCGGCATCTTCCAAAATATAACGGATGCGGTTTTCCGGATAGCTTGTGTCGATAGGCAGCCAGGCCGCGCCGGATTTTAACACACCCATTAAAGTGATAATCTGTTCGATGCCACGGGGTAAGGCAATGGCGATCCGTTGTTCCGTTTGGATTCCGGATTGTTTAAACAGATGCGCCAGTTGATTGCTTTGCTCTTCCAAAGCCTTAAAAGTTAAGCTGTTGTTTTTAAAGATAACAGCGGGTTTGTCGGGTTGGCGCAGGGCGGTATCACGTAAAACACGCGGAAACATATCCGTAAAGATTTGTGGAGCGAAAGCCGGTTGTAAATGTTCCTTTAAGAAACGTTTATCCGACGTATTGATAAGATTCAGACGGCCCAATACCTCGTCCGTGTGCCCGGTTATTTGCTTCAACAGGTCAACAAAGTATTCAGACCATTTACGGATGGTTTCCTGTTCAAACAAATCGGTATTATATTCAAAGATGCCCTGATAGCCCTCCGGCGTATCGCTTAGGAAAAGTGTCAGATCAAACTTGGCGGTGCCATTATGCTCGTTGAGCGCTTCCACCCGCCAATTCGTGTATTCGGTTTGGGTTATCTCCGATTGTTCATGAAACACAAACATCACCTGGAACAGAGGCGAATGGCTCATATCACGCTGAGGGTGCAGGTCATCCACCAGTTTCTCAAAAGGGATATCCTGATGATCAAGCGCTTCGGTTACATTTTGACGCACATGATTGAGATAGTGGGATAGCTTCCGACCGGCATCCGGATTCAGGCGAATCACAAGTGTGTTCACGAAAAAGCCGACGATGGATTGGGTTTCCGGCAGGGTTCGGTTGGCAACGGGAATACCGACCGCGAAATCATCCTGATTGCTGAGTTTTTGCAGTAATATGCCGAAATATCCCAATAAAAGCATGAATTCGGTCATGCCGAATTGTTTGCTTTGTGCCTTTAAACGCCTGCTTAAATCCACATCGATTTGAAATGTATGAATGGTACCGTTAAAAGTTTGATTGGCGGGTCGCGGTTTGTCCGTCGGTAATTCCAACAAACCCGGCAAGCCGTTCAAGGCCCGGCTCCAATAGTTTTTCTGACGCTCGATGGCACCATTTTCCAACATGGTTCGCTGCCATGCCGCGAAATCCACAAATTGATGGGTAAGCACGGGTAAGAGAGGTTTCTTGTTGTTCAAAAGCGCTTCATAAACGGTGAGCAACTCATTCAAAATAATCTGATTGGACCATTGGTCCGAAATGATGTGGTGGATAACGGATAGCAACACACAAGCATCCGGAGCGGTCTGGATGAGTAAAACTTTAAACAAAGGCGGCCGGTCTAATTTAAACGTGTGCCGGGCCAGTTTACGCAGGGCATCTGTTATATTTTGCCTTTGTTCATTCGGCTCCTGAGCCTGCATATCACGGATTTCCAATTCAAACGGGACTTCTTCGATAATTTTTTGAAACCCTTTGCCTTCACAGGTCAAAATAGCCGTTCTTAATGATGCGTGCCGCGCAATTAAAAATTGAAAGGCCTTTTCCAGTGTGCCGGTATCAACGGGGCCATTCAGTTTATAAGCCATGGGAATATTATAAAAGGGGCTTCCCGGTTCCAATTGCTCCAGAAACCAAATACGCTGCTGTGAAAAAGAAAGGGGCTGTTCAATGTTACGATCCACAACCGGAAGTTCAGGTGATGCATCGGCGCTTAATTCCATTCGGGCCAGGAGTCGCGGTGTGGGCGCTTCAAAAATGGATTTTAAGGAATAGGCTTTGCCCGTTTCCTGTTGTAAACGGCGGATAAGCCGCGTGGCCAGCAGGGAATGCCCTCCTAGATCGAAAAAACTGTCCGTGGCGCTCACGCGTTCCACGCCAAGCAGTTCACGGAATATCGCGGCGATGGTTTCTTCCGTTTCACCCCGTGGGGCCTCATAGGCGGCGTCATGGCGCGTTTCCAATTCCAGGGCCAGTAAGGCGCGACGATCTACTTTGCCGCTGGGCGTTACCGGAATGGCCGTCACATATACATAAAGGGCGGGTACCATGTAGTCGGGCAGGGTTTGAGAAAGCGCTTTTTGCAGAACCGTCGTGTCGGGTTTCTCCGGGCTTTGAATATAGGCCACGAGTCGTTGATCACCGGCGTTAAAGTCTTTGACCAAAACCACGGCATCCCGCACCACATCCAGGGCTTTCAGGGCGTTTTCGATTTCGCCCAACTCTATGCGCAGGCCACGCAGTTTTACCTGATGATCGATGCGGCCCAAAAATTCAATGGCGCCGTCGGGCATAAAACGGGCCAGATCGCCTGTTCGATACATGGTGGCGCCCGTTCGTTTGTCAAAGGGATCGGGGATGAATTTTTCCGCGGTCAGTTCCGGCCGGTTATGATAACCGTTTGCAACCTGCACGCCGGCTATAACCAATTCACCGGCCACGCCCGGGGGGAGCAAACGCATGGCCGCGTCCATGATATAAATGCGCGTGTTGGCGATGGGGTAGCCGATAGGCGTGGAGGCGTGGGCGTCATCCGCGGAACAGGGCCACCAGGTGACATCCACCGCGGCCTCTGTGGGGCCGTACAGATTGTGTAAGGTAGCGGACGGTTTTTGATTATGGAACTGTTGTACCAGCTCTCGCGATAAGGCCTCTCCGGAGCAGATCACACGTTTTAAAGATGAACAGGCCCCGATATCGGCCAAATTAAGAAAGGCCTGCAACATGGACGGCACAAAGTGGATGGTGGTAATCCGCGCCTCACGGATCAATTCTTCAAGATATAACGGTTCCTTATGTCCGCCGGGACGGGCGATAACCAACGCCGCGCCTTGCTGCAAGGGCCAGAAAAATTCCCATACGGAAACATCAAAACTGTAAGGTGTTTTTTGCAGGATACGGTCTTCGGTTGTCAGGGTAAAGGCTTCCTGCATCCATTGCAACCGGTTCCAGATGGCACGGTGACTGATGACAACGCCTTTGGGTTTACCCGTAGAGCCTGAGGTGTAAATCATATAGGCCGGTCCGTCCACATCCGTGTCGGGCTTTTCAAATGGGCGGATGCTGTCGTCTTTTTGATCCACGCGGATTTTGGTGGTGTGTTGCAGGACTGCAAAGCCCTCCGTTTGGGCGGAGACACAGACCACGGGCGCGCCGCTGTCTTCCACCATATAGCGTAAGCGGTCTTCGGGATAATCGGGGTCCATCGGTACATAGGCCGCCCCGCACAGGCTGATGGCGTACATGGCCATCACCAACTCCGGCGACCGTTCCACGCAAAGTCCTACAAAATCGCCGGGACGGATACCCCGTGCCTGTAATACACCGGCCAGAGATAAGACCTGTTGACGCATTGATTCATAGCTGATGACCTCTTGCTCATACATCAGCGCCGGCGCGTCGGGATGTTCCGCGCAGCGATCCAAAAACGGGGCCGTTAGCGGTCGCGCGGGAGGATAGTCCCGTTCGGTGCGGTTAAATGTCCCGATTATCTGATGTCGCTCCGCATCTCGTAACAACACGGTCTGATCAATTCGCCGGATATCGTCAAAGGCCCATTGCCGGGCCAGGTGCGTAAAATGACCGCTAAGCCGTTCCATGAAAACAGCGCTGTAAAGGTCCGTATTATACTCAAATGTGATATTTAAACCGTCGTCGGTTTCCTGTGTAAACAGGGAAAGTTCAAATTTGGCGGTTTCCACCTTCATCCCGACCGGTTCGAATTTTAGATTACCCAGGGCAGGCAGGGCATCGCTATGCGGTGTATGCGTGAAGAACGCCTGAAAAAGGGGTGAATGGCTCATATCCCGTGACGGTTGCAGGGCCTGAACCAGCATTTCAAAAGGAATGTCCTGATGGGCGTATGCATCGAGAGCGGTTTGCCTGACACGTTGGAAAAAGGTCTCCGTTGAATCGTTGGCCTCAAAGGCCGTGCGCAGCACAAGGGTGTTGACAAAAAAACCGATCAACGGTTCTGTTTCCGCGCGGTTGCGGTTGGCCACGGGCGTACCGATACAGATGTCATCCTGGCGGGTGTAATGGTGCAACAGGTGATAAAAAAGGCCCAGTAGCAGCATAAAATCCGTCAGCTCATAACGCGCGGCCAATTGTTTAAGAGCCTGCCAGGTCCGGGCGTCCAGCGTTGTGTAACATTGCGCGCCGTTTGCCGACAATTGCCGGGGGCGCGGCTTATCGCCCATAAGTTCCAACACCGGCGGATGAGCGGTCAGTTGATTTTTCCAAAAGTTAAGTTGCTGTTGAAGGCGTTCACCCTGTAACCATTTACGCTGCCATTGGGCAAAATCACCGTATTGAATTTTAAGGGGAGGCAGTGCGGGGTTATCCGTTTCGTAAAGCAGGGCGAATTCACGGAACAGGACAGACATGGACCAACCATCCGAAATGATATGGTGCATGACCATGATCATCAGATATTGATTCTCTTTTTCCCGTACCAGAGTGATGCTGCCCAGCGGTCCTTTTTCCAGATCGAACGTCTCGGCGGCACGGGTACGGATAAGGGTTTGCGCATCCTGGTTGGTACTGTCAAGAAAGGTGATTTTTACACGGGACGCCGGGCCGACAATTTGCCGGACTTCCTCTTTAACATTGCGGAATACGGTGCGCAGTATGTCATGGCGTTTTATGATTTTTTCAATGGCGGCCCGGAATTTTTCCGGGTTTAATGTGCCGTGTATGCGTACGGCAAAGGGTAAATTATAAACCGGGCTTTCCGGATCGAGGGCATGTAAAAACCACATGCGTTCCTGCGCGAACGAAAGCGGATAAACTTTTAGGGCTTTTTTCTCTTTTAGCCGCGCGGCCAGTGCTTTTTTTTGTGCTTCAGTCAGATTCTTCTTAGTCATCGCTTAATTCATCATCCTCGTCTAATAAAGCATCCCATTCTTCGTCACTCAGATCATCCAATGCCTCCAGCAAGGCGTTGTCCGTTTCCACGGCTTCCAGAGCCGGTTCGTCCGCGTCAATTCGACGGACATCGGGGCCGGCCAGGGCTTCGGCGATTCCGGCCACGGTCGGTTTCTCAAAAAGAACGCGCAAGGGAATATCCACCTTAAAGAGGTCACGCAGTCGGGAAACAAACTGCGTGGCCAGCAGGGAATGGCCGCCCAATTCAAAAAAACTGTCGTGGATACCCACTTTTTCAATATGCAACAATTCCCGTACCACCCCGGCCAGTTGTTCTTCCGTTTCATTTCGTGGCGCCACATATTCCTGCCGCAGGTTGGAACGATCCTGTTCCGGGACAGGCAGAGCGCGACGGTCGATCTTGCCATTGGGCGTCAGCGGCATGGCGTCGAGATAGACAAAAGCGGAGGGAATCATATAATCCGGTAATGTTTTAGCGAGTGTTTCGCGTAAACGGGCGATTTCCATCGGAGTGTCGGCAACAAGATAAGCCACAAGACGCGGATCACCGGGGTTGTCTTCCCTTAGCATGACCAGAGCGTCCTGTGCCCGGGCCGTGGTCAGCAGGGCTGCTTCGATTTCACCCAGTTCGATTCGGAAACCACGCAGCTTGACCTGAAAATCAATCCGTCCCAGGAATTCAATATTACCGTCCGGCAGGCGTTTAACACGGTCGCCGGTGCGGTACAGTCGCTCGCCCGCCTTACCGCTGAAGGCGTCGGGTATAAATTTTTCGGCGGTTAAATCCGGCCGATTGAGATAGCCGCGCGCCAGACCGATACCACCGATACACAACTCACCGGGCACGCCGACCGGTACAGGCATGCCGCTGGCATCCAGGATGTACAAACGAAAGTTGGCCAAATTGCTCCCGATAGGCGGGTCGCGGTCTTCATCGGCCCGCGCCGAATATATGGAGGCACACACCGTGGTTTCCGTGGGACCGTACGCGTTGACAAAACGTCGGCCGGGTTGCCATTTTTTTACCAGTTCGGCCGGGCATTTTTCACCGGCGGTGATAATCGTTTGTAATTCAGGCAGTTCTGTCTCCGGTAAAACGGCCAGCACCGAAGGGGGCAGGGTGATAGTGGTGACCCTTTCGTTTCTCAGAGCGTCGGCCAGTTGGTCTCCGGAAGCGGTAACCTCGCGTTGGGTAAGATGCAGCGCGGCCCCGTTCAGCAATGCCATAACGGTTTCCCATGTGGCGGCGTCAAAGCCCAATGAGGCAAACTGGAATATCCGGCTTTGATTGGTGATGTCAAAAGCCTTACGCTGTTCATTGGCCAGATTCAGCAAACCAATGTGCGGCAACAGGGTGCCTTTGGGCTTACCGGTGGAACCGCTCGTATAAATCACATAAGCCAGATTCAACGGCGTAACTGTCGTGGGACTGTTTTCCGTTGAAAGGGTTTCAAGCCGGGCGGCGGCCCGGTGGATCGGGAGCACCGTTGTCGTATCGGATAAATCCTCAACAAGGGCACTGATCATGGAGTGGGTAAGCCTATCGGTAATCACTAAACGGGCACCGGAATCGGCTAACATATATCGCAACCGTTCAGCCGGATACGCCGGGTCCAACGGGAGGTATGCGGCGCCGGCTTTGAGGATGGCCAGCATGGCCGTAATCATTTCAAAAGAACGGTCCATGCAGATACCGATGATATCATCGGCCGTGACATCGTGTTCCCGAAGAAGACAGGCCAGTTGATTGGCCCGGGCGTTTAAAGTGCCGTACGTCATTTCTTGTCCCATGTGCCGCAAGGCGACGGCCCCGGGTTGAGTGGTGGCCACACGCTCAAATTGTTGATGCACACACAAGGTCGCGTCAAAATCGGCGCTTAGGGCATTCCATAGCCGTAATTGATTTTCTTCTTCGGAAGTTAGCAGGGAGGCGTGGCTGACCGATGTTTTGGGGTCGGTTAAAAATTGTTCCATCAGATACATATAATGTTGGCACATTCGACGTATGGTCGCCTCATGAAACAGGTCCCTGTTGTATTCCATCCGGAACAGGAAACTGTCGGATGTTTCGGTAACATAGGCGCTTAAATCCACCTTGGCCACAACATTCTCGCTTTTGTAGGCTTCAAAGGAGAGCCCGGCTATTTCCGGTATATCGTCCGGTGTATCCTGCGGGATGAAAGCCACCTGGAACAATGGCGGATGCGCCAGGTCGCGTTCCACCTGTAAACTTTCCACCAGTTGTTCAAAGGGGATATCCTGATGGGCAAAGGCATCGAGCAGGGTTTCGCGAACCTGTCGGGTTAAGGCGCGGAATGTGAGCGCCGGTTCAAAATCGGCCTTGAGTACCAGCGTGTTGACAAAAAAACCGATCAGGTTTTGTGTGGCCTGATGATGCCGGCCGGCAACGGGTGAACCGACCAGTATTCTTTGCTGGCCGCTGTAACGATGCAACAATGTTTGAAAAGCGGCCAACAAGATGACAAAATGCGTAAGCCCTTCTTTTTTGCCAAGGGCATGCACCTGTGACGCCAAATTCCTGGGGAGTTCAAAAATATATTCGGCGCCATTAAACGTTTGAACCGCCGGACGGGGTTTATCCGCGGGCAATTCCAGTACCGGCGGATTGTACCCCAGGGTTTCCTTCCAGTATTGAATCTGTTTGTCTAAAACGTCGCCCTGTAACCATGCCCGTTGCCACAGGGCAAAATCGGCGTATTGGATTTCAAGTGACGGCAACGGCAGGGATTGAGCGGTTGCGTAATCCTGTGTTTGATAGAAATGAAGCACTTCGCGCACCATGATATTCATAGACCAGCCGTCGGAGATAATATGATGCATGACGGCGGCGAGAATATGCGATGTGGCGTCTTCGCGCAGCAGTTCTATTTTAAATAATGGGCCTGTTTCCAGATTAAAGGCGTGGTTGACTATGGAAGCGATACGTTGTTTTATTTGTGCTTCCGTATCCGCGCTTACATCGTTAATCTTCAGGTCAAAGGGGATATCCGGACTGATTTTTTGATAAGGCACACCGTCTTTGTTAATGAATCGGGTGCGCAGGCTTTCATGTCGTGCGATCACATTGCGAATGCTGTGTTCCAGTCGTTCGGTATCCAGCGCGCCCCGTATTCGGAGAACATAGGGAATATTGTATATGGCGTTGCCTTCGCTGAATTGATCGATGAACCACAAACGCTGCTGCGGCAGCGAAACCGGCACCTCATCATCATAATCGCCTTTGTTTATGGGCGGGATAACCTGCGCATCGCCGCGGCGGCGCAATTCTTCTATCTTTAAAGCCAACTCGCGAATGGTTGGCGCGTTAAACAACTCATTGATCGGCAGTTCCACCTCAAACGCGTCGCGAATGCGGGCAATCATTTTAATGGCAAGAATGGAATGACCGCCCAGGTCAAAAAAGGCGGCATCACAACTGACATTTTCCCTGTTTAACAAAGCCGACCAGATGACTGCCAGGGTGGCCTCGGTGGCATTGGCCGGCGCCACATGGCTTTCATTGGATTCCGGGGCTTTCGGCCGGGGCAGAGCGCGTCGGTCGATTTTACCGTTGGGTGTCAGTGGAAAAGCGTCCATCGGTATAAAATAGGTGGGAATCATATAATCAGGCAGATGTTTACTTAAAAAGGATTTAAGTGCATCCGGGCCAGGGACTGATTCCGCTGAAGTCGGGATAAAATAAGCCGCCAGTTGTTTGTTGCCGGGGTGGGGTTCAACCGCCAGTACCACGGCCTCGCGTATGGATTCAAACCGTGTAAGCTGATGTTCTATTTCGCCCAGTTCGATGCGGAATCCGCGGATTTTCAGTTGAAAGTCCATGCGGCCGATATAATCGATTTCACCGTCTGGCAGTTTGCGTACCAGGTCGCCTGTCCGGTACATTCTGGCGCCGGATTGGAAAGAAAAGGGGTCCGGAATGAATTTTTCAGCGGTAAGACCGGGTCGGTTAAAATAACCCCGACCCACCTGTATGCCGCCGATGAACAATTCTCCCGGCACGCCATCCGGTACCGGATGAAGACGGTGATCCAGAATATAAATGGATGTGTTGGCTATGGCTTTTCCGATGGGTAAAAGGGCATAAGGCGATTCTTCAGGGCAGGCATAGTGGGTTACATCCACCGCCGCTTCCGTGGGGCCGTAGAGGTTATGCAACCGGCTTTCCGGCAATAATTTGTAAAATCGCTCTTTAAGGGCATAAGGGAGCGCTTCACCTGAGCAGATGACTCGTTTTAAGGATGTACATTGTCCCACATGAGGCGATTCCAGGAAAACCTGAAGCATGGGAGGAACGAAGTGTAACGTTGTCACGCCCGTTTCCCTGATGACATGGATCAGATATTCAGGGTCTTTATGGCCTTCCGGGCGGGCGATGACAAGCGTGGCGCCGTTTGTGAGCGGCCAGAAAAATTCCCAAACAGACACGTCAAACGTGTAAGGTGTTTTTTGTAATACTTTATCCTCAGTCGTCAGAGAAAAGGTTTCCTGCATCCATTTCAGTCTGTTACGTATGGCCTGGTGGCTGACAAGTGTGCCTTTGGGCGCGCCGGTGGAACCGGAGGTGTAAATCATATAAGCCGCCTGCTGTCCGAAAAGGGGAACCGACGGGGCGCCCGTACCGGCGGTCGCTGAAAGACTGTCAAAATCCACCAAAAGGCTTTTATGGTCGTTGAGAACAGGGTGATCCTGCCACTTATCTTGCGTTAAAAGCAATTTTGACTGGCAATCGTTGAGCATATAGCGAATGCGTTCCGCGGGGTTGGTCGGATCGACGGGGACATACACCGCCCCGCATTTCATAACCGCGTACAGTGCTGTAACCATTTCCGGCGAACGTTCCATAAAAACAGCCACCCGGTCTTCCGGGCGTACACCGGCATCCGTTAAGTTTTTTGCCAGATTATTCACGGCGGTATGAAAGGTGGCGTAGGGGATGGATTGATTTTCAAAAATCAACGCCGGATGATCGGGAAGACGTTGTGCCGTGTTTTCAAAAGCAGGAATGATATAGGCGTTCGGGTCATACGATTTGGCGGGGCCAACGGACCGGGCCAACAGGGTGTTGTATTCTTCCCCGGATAAGCAGGAATGAGCGGCCAACGGCGCGGTAATATTTTGGGCAAAGGAAATCAATAAGTTTTTGAGATGTGCTAACATGCGGTTAATAAGGTCCGCGCTGAAACGTTGGGTTTGATACGACGCCTCGATGACCCAGTTATCACGAATACCCACCAGCAGGGTCAGGGGGAAATTGGTTTGTTCATAACCGCCGAAACCGGAGAAGGAGACCGTCCTTTTCTGTTTGGCCATTTCCTCTTCCACCGGGTAATTTTCAAAAACCAGGATACTTTCAAACAGAGGCGCGTGCCCCTTAATACCGCTTTGTCGTTGCACATCGGCCAGGGGGCTGTATTCGAAGTCACGCATGGCAACGGCCTGTTTTTGAATGTCACGCAACCAGTCATCTGTTTCCGCGGACGGCCTTGTTTCCACACACAAGGGCAGAGTATTGATGAACAGTCCCACCATCCTTTCCACTTCCGGGATTTCGGCGGGGCGTCCGGAAACCGTTACCCCGAAGACGACCTTGTTTTCCCGGCTGTAATGATGGAGCAGGAGGCTCCAGGCGCCTTGCATAAGGGTGTTGGGGGTTATGCCGTTTTGCCTGGCAAGTTCTTTCAGACGTTGTGTCAGCACGTTGTCGAGTTGAATTTCCGCCTTAGCGTATGCCGGTGTGTTTTGATCCCTGAACGGTAATTTGTCAATGTTAAACGGCGTGGGCGCCTGAATATCCGCCAGTAAGGACCGCCAATGCGTCATGGCTTTTTCCGGGTTTTGCCGGTTTAGCCACATGATATATTCCTTAAACGGCCGGGCGGGTGGCAGGGTGACGGGATGGCCGCGGAAGGCGGATTCATAAAGTATGAATAATTCCTGAAGCAGGATCGGTGTGGACCAACCGTCGAGAATGATATGGTGGTTGCTCCATAACAAACGCCATTTTTCCGCGCCGATCCGAATGAGATAAATGCGAAGCAACGGCGCCTTGCTTAAATCATATCCGCGGGTTCGGTCTTCTTCCAGTAATTCCTGAAATGCCCGATCCATGCCGGAGGCATCTTTTTCTTGCCAGTCCGATATATGCAGGGGCAACGGTACATCCTTAAACACGGCCTGAAGTTGTTTGGCGCTTTTTTTATAGATAAAGGATGTGCGTAAAATGGTATGGCGTTTTATAAGATCGCCAACGGCTTTTTTAAATAATTCAATGTCAAGATTGCCGTTTATATCAAAATAGAGCTGTTCCGTATAAGTACCGCTTTGCGGTTCCAACAAGGAATGAAAAAGCATCCCCTCCTGCATGGGCGAAAGGGGGTAGATCGCTTCAATATTCTTTTTTTGAGATTTTTTGGCGTTCATTAAATTAAAAAGTCCTCATAATTTCGGCCAGGAGTCGTCGTCATATAAACGTGCGGCCACCTGTTCCGTCTGTTTGCGAATAAGCGTGATTTCGGCCGGTTCCAGTTGTTTTTGCCATAATTTTACATTGGCGCGGTTGTTTCGTTTAAGGGTATGCATTTTACCGGATTTGGCTTCGACCGTGTTCCCGGTACCCGTGAATTCTTCTATTTTTTTTATAATCGGTGCGCTGAAAGGGAAACCCAATTCGTGATAAATTTTTTTAAAATGAGCCACCGGTTCCATGGAAAGGTCTTCATGGCGAAAAAACAACCAGTCCGGATAAGTATCACGGTAGGTTAGCATGATGCCGGTAAAGATATTCCAGACCAGACACTGGGTTTCAATGGAAAAAGGGATGAATGCCTTCGGCGCCCATTTCAGGATTTCATCCTTGAAAGGAGATAACACCCCCTCCATCAAGGATTCCCGTCGCGCCAGCCAGTCAAAATTAAAGCCCCATTTCATGCGTTTCATGCTGTTGATATAGGCCGCCGGATGACGAAAAAGAAACAGGGGACGCAAACTTAGCTTTTCGTAAAGCCAGGGGGCCATGAATATGGCGAACGGGTCCTGAACCACCGGGCGCATCCCTTTTTTTATACGGCGGTTGAGTGTTATATAGCGTACGAGATGATACAGATGATATTTGAACGAGGAAGATTCTTTCATGAAAATCCTGAACTCTTCCGGTGTAAAACTTAAACCGACGCCGCTTCGGATTTTTTGAAAAATGTGTGCATCCGGATGAGACCAATAGGGATAATTGGTGCCGGCCTTGAGCAAATGGATGGGATCACGCAATATGTTGAAAGGTTCCAGCACAAAAATGGTTTGTGGGGAAAAATTCAGCATGCGCGCTGTCCAGGTGGTGCCGGAACGCACCAATCCGCTTACAAGAATACCGTTGGGTATTTGTTTATCATTCATGGCAAGGGGTACCAAATTATTCCAAATCATCCAATTCGGATAAAACATCATCCAGTTCGTCCTGATCAAGACCCGCCTCGGCAAAATCGGAGGGCGTATAGCCGCCCGCTTCTTCCGATAGCGAGTGCTCGATTAGTGCGTTCAATTCATCCATCAATGTATCGGCCAGTCGGGTAATCAGGGTTGCGTCCACGGCTGGAGGGCAATAAATAAACCTGAATTTAAGTACGCCGTCCACAATGCTGGCGGTTATTTCCAATGCGTGGCTGCGTCGGTTCTCCGGGCCTATTTCCGGACCTGATTCTTCCGGCCGTATTTCAAAACGACGGCGCAGGGCTTCATCCTGTTCAAACACGCCGAGATAATTGAATAAGATGCCTGAAATGGGTTTGTCCGCCAGGGCTTTTACATCGGATGCCGGGCCCAGATAGCGCAACAATCCGTAGTGAAAACCGTTGGACGGTATGCCCCGAAGACCTTCCTTGATCTCCTTGATGACCACTTCCATGTTATCCGGTGCAGAGGTCTTTAAAACCACCGGATACAGTGTTGTGAACCAACCGACGGTGCGTGATAAATCCACTTCGGCGAATAGTGCCTCCCGCCCATGACTTTCCATATCAATCAATAAATCGGGTTGAGCGCTTATTTTATACCAGGCCCGGTAAAGGGCGGCCAGCAGGTTTTCCTGTGTCCGTGTGTTGTAAGCGTCGGGTACGTCCTGTTGCAGGCGGTTGGTTTGCATAGCGTCCAGTTCCCGTTCCAATACGGTGACGTTTTTCTGAACATTGTGCGCGGGATGTTTCACCTGCAGGGTGTGTGCCGTTTCGGGGATGCTTTTCAGCCAATAGGTCCGTTCGTTTTGCAGATCGGTTTCCTGAATGTAACGCTGTAAACGTTCTGCCCAATAAGGGAAGGAAGTCGTCTTCTCCGGCAAGGCGACGGATTTACCTTCGGCTAGTTGTGTGTAGGCCAGTTGCAGGTCTTCCAAAATTACCCGCCAGGAAACCGCGTCCACCACAAGATGATGAGCCACGATCAGCAGGCGGTCGCCTGTTTCCGGAGAGAGACTGAAATAGGCAACGGAAAATACACGACCACGTGTCGGGTCCAGGCCGCTTTGTAATGCCGTAACGGTTTGAGCAAGCTTGGACTTTTGTTCCGTCACGGGTACTTCCCGCCAGTCATGATATACAAACGGCGTGTCTTCCGATAACGGCAGGATAGTCTGTTCGTCATCGGCATAACGCCATCTCAGCATGTCATGACGTTCCAGCAGAAGGCGCGTTACCTGTTTGAGCATATCGGGATTCAGGGGAGCATGGCTTTGCAGCATCACCGATTGGTTCCAATGGTGGCGTTGGGGTAAATCCAATGCGTCAAACCAGTAATGAATAGGAAGTTTCCCAACCGGACCGGTAAGCGTATTCTGTTCCGCATGAATGGCCACACCCTGCCGGGCAATGGCAGCCAGTCCTTCTATTGTGGGATATTCAAACAGTTCGCGCGGGGTAAACGTGAGTCCGGCGCGCCCGGCCGCGGAAATCAATTGAATGCCGACGATGGAATCACCACCCAGTTCAAAAAAGTTATCCTTCACGCCGACCTTTTCCAGTTTAAGAAGGGATTGCCACAAACCCGCCAAAAGTTCTTCTTTTTCGTTACGCGGGGCCACATATTCGGTTTCGAGCGTGCTGCGCCCCAATTCCCAGGGATCGGGCAGGGCCCGGCGATCCACTTTTCCGTTGGCGGTGAGAGGAATGGCGTCCAAAAATATCCAGGCGGCTGGAATCATATAATCCGGAAGGCTGTCTTTCAATGCGTCGCGTAAAGCGCCCGGTGTGGTTCCGGTATCGGCGGCAACGATATAGGCTACCAGCGCTTTATCCTGCCCCCCGTAGGCCCGCACCTGTACGCTACAATCCTCCACCGGATCGAGACTACGCAGGGCCGCTTCAATTTCCCCCAGTTCGATACGGAAACCCCGCACTTTTACCTGGTGGTCGATCCGGCCGATGTATTCAATTTCGCCGTTTTCCAGATAGCGACATAAATCGCCGGTTTTATACATGCGCGCGCCTGGTGTGTTGGTAAACGGGTCGGGAATAAATTTTTCCGCTGTCAAATCCGGGCGGTTGGCATAGCCACGGGCCAATTGTATTCCGCTGATGTGGAGTTCGCCGCTTACTCCTACGGGAACCGGTTGCAAGGCGTCGTTCAGGATATAAAGACGGGTATTGGCAATGGGTTTCCCGATGGGGAGTTTTTCATCTTCCCTTGAAACAGGACAGGTGTAATGGCTGACGTCAATGCTGGCTTCCGTGGGGCCGTACAGGTTGTGTAGACGACAGTCGGGCAGCAATTCATAAAAACGGCGGCTAAGGGTATAAGGCAGAGCTTCACCTGAGCAGATGACATTTTTCAGGCTGACGCACCCGGGTACCGTAGGCTCTTCCAGAAAGGCTTTTAACATGGGCGGTACAAAGTGCAGGGTTGTGATCTGTTCTTCCCGGATCAGATCGGCCAGGTAAGCCGGGTCTTTATGGCCTTCCGGTTTAGCCACAACAAGCGTGGCTCCGGTCATAAACGGCCAGAAAAATTCCCAAACGGAGACATCAAAACTAAAAGGTGTTTTTTGCAAAACGCGGTCGTTTTCATCCAGGGGATAGGCATCCTGCATCCATTGTAAACGGTTAAGAAAACCAGCATGTTGCAACAACGTACCCTTGGGTTTTCCCGTGGAGCCGCTGGTGTATATCATATAGGCCAGTTGTTGCGGATCATAAGAGGGGAGCGGTGTATCCTCTTTTAATGATGCGGCTTCCTCGTGAAGGGTTGCCGTTGTTAAAACCGGAATATCCGTGAAAGCCCCTTTGTTGTGATTTACGGAATCGGTTATTATCATTACCGCATCGGCGTCTTCGATCATAAACCGGGTGCGTTCCGGCGGATGGCCCGGGTCCAACGGTACATAAACACCTCCGGCGCGCATCACCGCGTGCAAGGCCAGTACAAGGTCCGCGGAGCGTTGCATGTAAATACCGACACGTTGTTCTGTTTTAAGACCTTTGTTTTTCAGACAGGCCGCCCAACGTGAAACGTTCGAGTCAAATTCGGCGTAGGTATAGGTTTTGTGCGCATCTTTCAGGGCCGGGGCCATTGGGGTACGCCGGGCCTGTTCACGGATTAGCTCCGGAATCATCTTATCGACGGGCCAGGGGGTGTGGGTGGCATTCCAGTCATGCAGAATGCGTTGTTCTTCCCCGGCGGTCAGAAAATAGAGGCTGCCGATCCGGGCATCCGGTTGTTTGCTGACGACTTCCAGCAGCAAAAGGAAATGATTTTTCATTCGCTCAATGGTGGATTCGCGAAAAAGGGAAGTATCGTATTCAAAAACACCATGCAGGGTATCACTGTCATACATTTCCAGCATCAGGTCGAACTTGGCGGCACCCGTATCGGTTTGATAGGGGGTTACCCGTAAGTCTCCGCTGAATGCCCTGGTATCATCGCTTTGCATGGCAAACATCACCTGAAACAGGGGACTGTGTTCCAGATGACGTTCAATTTTTAGTGCTTCGAGCAGGGTGTCAAAAGGATAATCCTGGTTTTTAAGAGCGTTGGAAACCGTATGCCGAACCCGTTCCAGGATATCCTTAAAACGATCGTGAGATTGGAAAACCGTGCGCAAAACCAAAGTGTTCACAAAAAAGCCAATCAATTCTTCCATTTCCTTACGGGTACGTCCGGCCACGGGTGTTCCTATCAGCACATCGTTCTGACGGGCATAATGGTGCATAAGGGTTTTGAAGGCGGCCACAAGCATCATAAATGCCGTCTGCCCGTTTTTTGTACAACACTGCCTAATGGCCCGTGAAAGGTCCGGGGACAATGAAAAGTAAAGCCTGCGCCCTTTGCGATCTCGATGCGGGTGACGCGGAAAGTCGGTGGGTATTTCGAGTAGAGGCGGAGCGTCCGCCAGCTCTTTTTGCCAGTAGGCCAATTGTTGGCGCGCATGTTGCGACTCGATCCAACGGTGTTGCCAATCGGCCACATCCACATATTGAACGGATAAGCGCGGCGCATGATATGCGCCGGAACGGGCCAGCGCCTGGTAATGATCGCTGATTTCTTGTATAAAAATAGAATTGGACCACCCGTCTGTAATGATATGATGGGCAATCAGCAACAGGATGGCCTCATCATCGGTCAGGCGGTATAAAAATGTTTTAAACAGCGGCAACGTATCGAGACGGAACACGGTGGCGGTCATTTTTGAAACCATTTGGGCCGCTTCTTTTTCCGCCTGATCAGCCGGCAGGTGCCTTAAATCGATCACTTTGAACGGCACGGGCATGGTTGCGTGAATTTTTTGCATGCCCTGGCCTTCCACCGTATGGAAACTGGTACGTAAAATTTCATGCCGTTCCACAAGAAGGCGCATGCTTTCACGGAAACGTTCCGCATCGATGGGGCCGTGAATACGTACCGCGCCGGGGACATTATATTGCGTGGAACCGGGTTCCAGTTGATCTATAAACCACAACCGTTGCTGGGCAAAAGATAAGGGCATATACGTCTGCCGTTCGACAGGTGTTATCTCCTGAATGACGTTGTTCACCAGCCCTCTATCCAACTGTTCGGTTTGAGGGACATAGCCCAGACTTTCAGCCAGATTTTCCGTTACATCCGCCAAAAAATCTTCCTTATGGAAGGAACGCCATTTGTCCGCCACATTACGGTTGATATCCTGATGAAGATAGAATTTGAAATCGCCTACCATTTGAGAATGGTCTTTAAGGCCTTCGGTCATCTTTTGTCCCTGATAGGGGCGGAGCATCTCCGGATCAAATTCGATGTTCAATACATCACAAATCTGGCGCATGGCAGCTTCAGGGTGTTGTAAAATATCTTCAAAACGCAGATGAATCTGACGATCGGCCGGTACCTTTTCCAAAAAATGCGTGATATTTTGATGGCTGGTTGTCCAGATCAATTCAGCAAGCTGCTGGCGGTTATAGCTATGTTTGTATTTAAAGAAGTTTTTATCCAGCTTCGCTTCTATAAATGAATATATCATGGCATAAGGATGACGGGAAAGATGTATGAAATAGGGATTATCAAAATCCCGCAGCATTTTATTTAAAATGTTTTCATCCAGGGCATAGGAGGGGGTTTTATCCACCAGCAGACGATCCCTTAGTTCGCTTTGAAGAAGATAATAAAAGTCTTTAACAGCCATGTCCTGTTCTACGATTTCCCGCATGCGTTTTTCCGCCTCTTCGGTGGTAAGATGCAGGGTTTCCTTTAGCGCATGGGTGGTCGCTTCGAGCCACAGGTCCAATTTATTGG
The DNA here is from genome assembly GCA_003696775.1 of Calditrichota bacterium. GTDB lineage: Bacteria > Calditrichota > Calditrichia > Calditrichales > J004 > J004. The sequence continues at coordinate 33,801 of RFFS01000015.1, read as the reverse complement.
CTTTAAAGAATTCATATCTTTCTTTCATTGTGTTAAAAGAAAGCAGGTCCAGTTCCGGAGGGGAAAACAATTTATTATGCCCCGCCAGCATGATCCGCAGCAGGGTGGAACCGGAACGGGGCGGCGACAAAATGAATACGGCCGGCGGGTTTTTGGCCTGACGTTGCGCCTTAACGGTTTGTGTGGAAATCGGGTGGATTATGGATCGGAATTTTTCGAATTCGTTATCACTCAGATTATAAGCGGCGGATATTTTGCTGATTTTAAAATAATCCTGATTTTTAATGGATGTGGGGCCGAATTTTTCCAGAACATCCTCGCTAAAATATTCCTGGGCGAACATGGCAAATTCCGCGATGCGCGGGGCCTGAAAAACCATGCCGACATGCAACCGCTTTTTAACGATTTCCTGCAAACGGTTTATCAAAACGGCCGCTTTTAAGGAATTGCCCCCCAGATCAAAGAAATTATCATACATGCTCAATTTGTCCACACCGAGCACATCCTTCCATTGTTCGGCGAGGTAGGCTTCCAGGCGGTTTCGGGGCGAAACAAAGCGCACATTGTTTTCTTGAACGGCGCGCTTGGGATCGGGCAGGGCACGGCGGTCAATTTTTCCGTTGGCGGTCAGTGGAAAGGTATCGATTTTAACGAAAAACGACGGCACCATATAGTCCGGCATATGTTGACGTAAATGAACAGATAAGTTTTCGCTGCCCGGATCGTCTCCGTCAGGTGTGATATACCAGGCGATTAAGGTCTTCTCTTCACCCTGACCGCGTGCCAGGACCAGGGCATCTTGAATATCCGGATGTTGGCGCAAAGTGGTCTCGATCTCGCCCAGTTCAATACGGAAACCACGAATCTTGACCTGATGATCCAAACGTCCCAGGTATTCGATTTCTCCGTTGTCAAGATAGCGGCATAAATCACCGGTTTTGTACATACGGCTGCCGGGTTGTTCGGAATACGGGTCGGGTATAAATTTCTCCGCTGTCAAATCAGGGCGGTTGGCATAGCCGCGGGCCAACTGCACGCCCGCGATATGTAATTCGCCCCCCACACCCGGCGGTACAGGGTTTAAGGCTTTGTCGAGTATGTAAATGCCGGTGTTGGCTATGGGCACGCCTATGGGCAAGCGCATGTCAGCTCGTTTTACGGGACATGTATAGGCGGTAACATCCACAGCGGCTTCCGTGGGGCCATACAGGTTGTAGAGGGTAGCCCGGGGTAACTGTTCGTAAAATTTCTCACTCAGGGCATAGGGCAAGGCCTCGCCGGAACATATTACCCGCTTAAGGGAAACACAGGACCGGCTGTCCGGGTCTTCCAGAAATACCTTAAGCATGGGTGGAACAAAATGCATGGTGGTTACACCTTGTCGGCGTATCACATCGGTTAAATATCCCGTATCCTTATGACCTTCCGGCCGGGCCACCACGAGTGTGGCGCCTTGCATAAACGGCCAGAAAAATTCCCATACCGAAACATCAAAGCTGTAGGGTGTTTTTTGTAGAACTACATCGTCCGGAGTCAGCTTATAGGCCTCCTGCATCCATTGCAGGCGGTTAAGGATGCTTTTATGGGCCAAAAGGGTGCCCTTTGGCTTGCCGGTGGAACCGGAAGTATAAATCATATAGGCCAATTGATCACCGTCTATCTTGATGCCCGGCTCATCTTCCGGATAATCACCCAGGGTTTCAAAAGTTCTGTCGAGCACCAGGCATTCGATGGGTTTATTATCAAATAAATGGTGCAAAGCCGGTTGTGTCAGCATCAAACGGATACCGGAATCTTCCATCATGAATGCGCGGCGGTCTTCCGGATGATGCGGATCAAATGGCACATAAGCACCGCCGGCTTTTAGGATGCCATGCAGGGCGATCACCATTTCCGGAGCGCGTTCCATGCAAACGCCTATACGGTCGTCACAACTTATGCCCATTTTGATCAAAGCATGGGCCAGTTTGTTGGTCAGGGCCTCAAAACGCGCGTAATCCATAATGCCTTCATCATAAACAAGGGCGGGATGACCGGGACGTTTTAGTGCATGTTGCTTTGTATATTGATGGATAAAGGGCTTTGCGGGGTAGGGCACAGCCGTATCGTTCCAATCCTTCAGGATATGGCGTTGCTCTTTTTCGTCCAACAAACGGATGGCGGATAAAGGTGTATCGGGATGGCGGGCGACCTGTTTCAGTATGTGTGTAAAATGTCCCATCATCCTTTCAATCGTGGAAGATTCGAATAAATCGGCATTATATTCCATGATGCCGCCGAGTGTTTCACGGCTTTCTTCCATAATTAACAGCAGGTCAAATTTGGCCGTGCCCGTTTCGAAGGGAATGTTTTCCAGTGTTAGATTGCCAAAATTCAAGCCGCCGAGGGCGTCACCCTGAAGTTCAAACATCATCTGAAATAAAGGAGCAACCTGATTATCGCGATTAGGTTGAACCCGTTCCACAACTTTTTCAAAGGGGATATCCTGATTATCGTATGCCCGGAAAGCGGTTTGCCTGACCTGTTGAAGAAATGCGCCAAATGTTTGGTCGGCGCGGGGTTGGGCGCGGATGACCAGTGTGTTGACAAAAAAGCCGATAAGGGCTTCCAATTCTTTTTTATTACGGTTGGCTATGGGAATGCCCACGCCAAAATCATCCTGATTGGCATAACGATATAGCAGGGTTTGGAAAGCGGCCAACAGAGTGATAAATAAAGTTGTGCCTTCTTGCCTGGAAAGATCACGCAAGGCCTGTGTGGTTTTTGAGTCAATTGTAAAATGATGGTGTCGCCCCTTAAATGTTTGCAGCGCGCCGCGCGGATGATCCAGGGGGAGTTCCAGAAGAACCGGCATGCCTTTAAGGGCATCGCTCCAGTAATCCAGTTGTTGTTTTAGTTCGGGACGATCCATGCGTTCTTTTTGCCAATGGGCATAGTCGAAGTATTGGATGGGTAACGGATCGACCGTAACCGACTCATCGCCCGTAAAACGGCGATAGAATCGGGCTGTTTCGTTGATGAAGACCCCCATGGACCAGCCATCGGCAACGATATGATGGATGGTTAGTAAAAGCGCGTTGCGTTCATCGTCGAGTGTGATTAAACGGGCACGCAGCAACGGCGCGCGGGTAAGATCGAATGGTGTTTGGGCTTCTTCGGCTGCGATCTCTTCCAGCGGGCGACCGTCAGCGGAGGTTACCTGAAGCGGGATGGTAAGGTTTTTGTTGAGTTCCTGAACGGGCGCGCCGTTTTCGGTTTTAAACGCGACACGTAACACCTGATGACGTTCCACCACGGCTTGAATGCTTTTTTCGAGGGCTAGGGTGTCGAGTCTGCCGCTGAATAAAACAGCCGCGCTGATGTTATATAAGGCGCTGCCGGGCGCCAGTTGATCAAAGAACCATAGCCGTTCCTGGGCATGGGACAGGGGATAGCCGGCACTTTCCGGACGCTTCGGAATACCCGTCTCCGGGGTTGTTTGTTGTTGTGCTTTTTTGGCCCGCAGCTTTTTTAGTAACAGTTCCCGTTGTTCCGGTGTCAGATTTTGCAGCTTTTTAGAAATATCACTCATATAAAGAAGCCGTATCCTTTTTATTCTTCATTTAACATGGCGTTTAATTCATCATCGGATAAATCATCCAGTTCATCCAGCATCCCGGCCAGTTCTTCGTTATCCATGCCGGCTGCCAACGCTTCGGTAATGGCCAGGGCTATGCCCTCCACCGTGGGGCTTTCAAAAAGGGTGCGCAGGGGAATTTCCACGCCGAAAGTTTCGCGGATGGTGCTCATGACCTGTGTGCCGAGCATGGAATGACCGCCGAGTTCGAAAAAATTGTCGTGTATGCCCACTTTCTCGATGCGCAACACATTTGCCACAATCGCGGCCAGTTGCTCTTCCGTTTCCGTTCGCGGCGCCACATATTCGGCGCTCAACTGACTGCGCAGGTCTTCCGGAACAGGCAAGGCGCGGCGATTGATTTTGCCGCCCGGCAATGTGGGAAATGTGTCCATTTGGATGAATGCCGCCGGCACCATGTACGCGGGTAATTGACTTTGCATAAAAGCACGCAGATCGTGTATGGCCGGTTGACTGCCTGCCTTGGGGATGAAATACCCCACCAGTTGTTTTTCGCCCAAGGCGTCTTCCTTTACCGCTACCGCCACGGCGCTCAAATCGGGATGACCGGCCAGTATGGATTCAATTTCACCGGGTTCCACGCGAAAACCGCGTATTTTTACCTGTTGGTCGATACGCCCCAGAAATTCCAGCATGCCGTCCGCGGCCAGGCGTGCTTTATCACCCGTGCGATACATACGGCGACCTTTATGAAAGGGATCGTTGACAAAGACGCGGGCTTCTTCTTCCGGGCGGTTATGGTACCCCATGGCTACATTGGTCCCGCCAATACAGAGTTCGCCGGGAATGCCCTGTGGGGCCAAATGTCCGGAAGCGTCTAATATATAAGCATGACGGTTGGCGTTTACCGTTCCGATGGGCAAAGTATAATAGGCTTTCAGGGCCTGTGCATCGGATGGTACATCATAACAGCTTGCCGTTATGACGGTTTCCGTGGGTCCGTACGCGTTGATCAGCCGCACTTTGCTTAATGATGAGTGCCGCCATTTTTCCAGGGCGGCAGGTTGCATGGCATCGCCACCGGAAATAACAAGGCGCAGAGATGGACAGCCCGTGTGGTCTTTATCGGGTAAATGGGCGCACCATTGATTCCAGTAAGCGGTCGTTGGGTTGATAACCGTCAGTCCCAGTTCGTTGATTTTGTCGCAAAATATTTCCGGCGCCCAGATATCATCATCGCGTAGGATCACGGTTGCGCCGGCCAGCAAGGGGCTAAATAGCTGTTCCAGCGCCGCGTCAAAATTCATGGCGGCGAATTGTAATGTTACGTCGTTTTCATTCAGTTCAAAATAGTTTTTCATATCCACGCTGTGGTCGGTGATGGCCTGTTGGTTGACCCGTACCCCTTTGGGGTGTCCGGTGGATCCTGATGTATAAATCAGATATGCCTGAGCTTCGGGTGTCCGCGCGATGTCAGGTAATTTTTCGGGTGCGGTAGTGGGTATTTCCAATATTTCCAAGGGACGCCCGGCCACAAGCTGTAGTTCGATTGGCGATGTGGGATCATTCGATAATATCCATTGTGTGCCGCTGTCTTCCAGCATAAAACGCAGGCGTTCAGCAGGATAGGCGGGGTCCAGGGGCAAAAATACAGCGCCCCGGGCCATGATGCCCAACATGGCCGCCACAGTCAGCGGATGCCTGCGGGCCATAACAGCCACCACATCACCGGATGTTATGTTTTTTGCGGCTAACATTGTGTTTACGGCGTGGATACTCTGTGCCAGACCGGCATAATCCAGGCTATGTTCCGCGTTTTTTAAGGCTACTTTGGCACCCTGCACCTTACATTGTTGCAGGATCAGATCCGTCAGTAAGGATTCGGAATGGAGTATCCTTTCGTTTCGCGCAAGTTGTTGCAACAGGGCGCTCTCTTCTTCCGTGGACATGAGCCGGGCCCGGTCAATTGACGTGTCGGCATGTTCAGCCATCCAGCAAGCCAGTCGTTGAAAGTGGTCGATCATGCGCGTAATGGTATCCGAACGGAATAAATCGGTATTGTATTCGACTTTAGTGGAAATATGATCCTCTTCTTCATAAAAATTAAAGATCAGATCGAATTTACTTGAAGTGTCTTCCGCATGAAGCAATTCCAGCTCGAGTCCCGAAAGTTTCAATGTATCCACCGGGGCATTGTTTAATACAATCATTGTCTGAAACAGCGGCGAATGGCTCATACTGCGTTCGGGATCGAGTTTTTCCACCAGGGTCTCAAAAGGGACATCCTGATGGGCATAGGCTTCGAGCAGGGTAGCGCGTACTTTTTGCAGTAGTGTTTTCACCGTTGGCATATCCTGTAAATCCGCGCGGATCACCAGAGTATTTATGAAAAAACCGATCAGGGCTTCCGTTTCCACCCGGTTGCGGTTAGCGATCGGTGTGCCTATGGCAAAATCATCTTGCTTGCTATAATGATATAGCAAAACTTCAAATACCGCTGTTAAAACCATAAACAAGGTTGCATCATTCTGATCGGCCAGGGAGCGCAGTGCCGAAACGGTTGATGCTTCCAGCGTACGTTTTTGTGCCGCGCCATTATGCGTTTGATAGGCCGGTCGTGGAAAATCGGTGGGCAAATCCAAAAAAGGAGGCAAGCCCTCTAATTTTTCTTTCCAATAGGCTACTTCCCGTTCCAGGGTTTTGCCACTGAGCCATTTGCGTTGCCAGGCGGCAAAATCACCATACTGCACTTTTAAAGGTGTCAGTTGAGGTGTTTGCCCTTGATGCGATTGATTATACAATTCCATGAATTCACGAATCAACACACCGGTTGACCAGTTATCGGAAACTATATGGTGGAGGGTGACCACCAACAGATGATCCGTTGGTCCGAATACAAACAAACGAATGCGGACAGGCGCTTCCTGTTCCAGGTTGAATGAGTAGGCTGCTTCATCCCGGATCAGATCGTTTATTTTTTCAGGATCGGATGATTCGATGATTTTGAAATTCAGGGGGATATCATCATGTACCTTTTGGCGGGGTTCGGCGCCATCCTTGTAAAAGGTGGTGCGTAAAACGGCATGTCGCCGGACGATGGTTTCCAGTGAAGTGTGTAAGGTGTCGGTATCCAAATTACCACGCAGGCGTACCGGCGAACAGATATTATATAATGCCGATCCGGGTTCCAGTTGATCCAAAAACCATAAACGCTGCTGAGCAAATGACAGCGGATAATCGCTGGTGTCACCGGACCCGGGCAAAATAGGCATCTGACTCAGGTCCACACCCTGTTCCTGTAACATCATTTCCAAAACCGCCCGTTTTTCGGGGGGCAGGTTTGCAATTTGTTCGTAAACAGAACTCATAGTTTAAAAACTCACACTTTTAATAGTAAGACAACCATGACGCAAAGAAAAGGAACTTAGTGCCTTTGTATCTTTGTGCCTTAGTAGTTTTATTCATTTATTTTTTTTTACCACAAAGACGCTAAGCCGCAAAGAAGAACTTAGTGTCTTCGTGCCTTAGTGGTTTTATTTTTTACCGCAAAGATGTTAAGGCGCAAAGAAAAACCTTAGTGTCTTCGTGTCTTTGTGGTTTTAAATCCCTTAATCTTTTTTTTGTTGATTTAACATAGCCGCGATTTGTTCGGGACTCATGTTTTCCACTTTGTTTAGCATGTCGGCCAAAACATCTTCCTGCTTTTGACCTTTTTCCCGTTCTGCTTCGATCAATGCACTGACTCCCGCGATTGTCGGGTTCTCAAAAAGAGCTTTAACCGGCACATCCACCTTAAAACGTTCCCGCATTCGAGAGATGAGCTGCGTGCCCATCAGGGAATTGCCTCCGAGATCAAAGAAATCGTCATGGATGCCCACCTGACCTATACCCAGGAGATTTTGCCAAACGGCAGCGATTTCTTCCTGCAGATCATTTTCTGGCGGCACATAGGCCGTGGGCAAATTGGGACGATCATATAAAGCACGGTTTTCCGTAACAGTTTCATCCGCTTTGGATCGATCGTATTGCCAGGTCAACATGCGTTGCCGTAACGGTTCGGTAGAGACAATGATTTGTGTAAGATGACTGTTGCTAAAAACTCCGTCAAACAAGGTAACGGCGGCTTCTCTGGGGATACCATTATCTGTATCTTCCGTATCAAAACGCCATCCATCCCAGTTGATTGTAATGATATGGGTTTCATCCGATGTGCCGGTTAATTGATCCATATAGGCATTGGCTGTGGCATAAGCGGAAAATCCATATCCGCCAAGTTCCGCTGATAAGGACGATTGTAAAATAACCAGAGGGCATTTTTTGTCACGTGCCCACTTGATAAGATGGTTGGTACCGTTCACCTTGGCATCAAATACAACCGGATTCTCTTGTTTTGCTTGAGACAAAGGATGAATGGCGGCCTCACCCACCAGTCCCGCGGCATGGATGATGATATCGGGCTTGTCTAAATTGTTCAGTGTATGATCCAATTGTTGTGTGTCGCCCATATCCGCTGTAATGAAACGAATGCGGCTGCCACGCTTTTCTGCCGCGCTGAAAATCATCGCCCGGTTATAAGCCGTATGGGTTTTACCCATGGAAGGCCATTGCTCAGCCGGAGGAAAACCGTTGCGACTCAACAGGTAAAAATCCGCGGGGGATTGTTTGCTGATGTAATCCACCCACAAGGCCCCCAGTTGGCCGGTGCCACCTGTGATCAACACCCGTGGGTGGCCTTGTGTCCGGAAGGATATGTTGGAAGAAACGTTTATATGTTCAAATTCCCTACGGTAGGGCTGGCCGCCGCGCAGGGCAATAATTCGGTTGACATAGATGCCGTTGTTAAAAGCGCCGGGTGCCAACCGGGGCAAATCATCCGTATCGATCCAGGTAAAGGAAAAACGACTTTCTTCCACAACAAACGAACGCAACAGGCCGGTCAATGCGGCCACATGGGGCACGCCCTCTTCTCCGGGTAGTACCCGAAATACCTTATCACTGACGACGATAAGGCGATGACCCGGGTTATAACTTAATTGAGTACAAAGATTGGCTAATTCACCGTACAGATCATTCAGGGGGCGTGTAGGGTCCGGCTGCCAAACCGTTACGATGGCTTCATCCGCGGACACATCCTGTATATTCTTTAATTCCGTAGCCGTAACGCCGCTCCGTCGTGCTTTAAGCGGCTCATCATGCCTAAGTTGGCTGAAATCCGGTTTCCAATAACCGGTGTAAAACCATTGTGTGGGGGGATGGTTTGCCGTTGTGGGTGGAATAACATCGCCTTTGGGTATGGGCAGTAAATAATGTTTTTTCTCAAACGGATAAGTGGGCAACGGGCATTTACGTCGTTCGGAAACATGGAATAAAGTATCGGCTTCCAATGGCTGGCCCGCCAGCCAGAAACGCCCCAGCGCTGTCATAAAAAATATCACGTCATCGGTTGCGTCTTTCGGATGACGCATCGAGGTCAGAAGAACCTGATCCAGACTTTTTTCTGGATGTCGGGTAGCAAACGATTGCAGTGTTTTACCCGGCCCGCATTCCAGTAAAATTCCTTTAAAGTCACGATACAGTGCCGTCAGGTTGTCATAAAAACGGACGGTGGATCGCAGGTGACGGGCATAATATGCGGGGTCGGTGGCCTCTTCCGCTGTAATCCAGGTACCGCTTACATTGGACAAATAATCGAGTGTGGGCGCCTTAAATGCAATGGTGCGGCAATAGGCTTCAAATTCATCCAAAATGGGCGTCATCATCGGAGAATGAAAGGCATGTGAAGTATGCAACAAACGGCTTTCAATACCTTTTTCTCGCAGAGCCGCCGCCACGTCCCGGATGGACGTTTCCGGGCCGGAAAGCACGGTGGCGCCCTTGCTGTTAACCGTGGCCACCACCACGTCATCGGTACACCAGTCACGGACATCATGTTCATCCAGGGGCACGCTGAGCATGCTTCCCGTGGGTAAGGATTGCATAAGGGCACCGCGGCGGGCGACAAGCTTGAGCGCATCCTCGAGAGAAAAGACACCGGCCAGATGAGCGGCTACATATTCACCGATGGAATGACCGGCCATGGCCCGCGGACGGATACCAAACGAAGCCCAAAGCCGCGCCAGGGCATATTCGGTAACAAAAAGAGCCGGTTGCGTGTACTCCGTTCGGTTTAATTCTTTTGCCGCTTTTTCCATATCTCCTTTGGGATACAGCAGTTCGCGGATATCCTTATTGATATGGGGCTTAAGCAAATCGGCACATTGATCAACCGCCTGTCGGTAAACTGTGTAACGTTCATACAATCCCTTGCCCATCAAAGGATACTGACTGCCCTGACCGGAAAACAAAAAGGCGGTTTGTGGCGGAGCGGGGTCTTTTTTATGACCCATACCCAGCAGGCGTTGAGGGTCTTCCCCACGTAACAAACGAACGGCTTCGTGTTTATCCACCGCGCAAACCATGCGGCGCTGACTAAAATGTTTACGACCGATCAATAGGGTATAAGCCGTATCGGCCAGGGAAATATCGGGATTGTTTTCCAGATGATCCGCGAGACGCGTGGTCATGGCATCCAGGGCGGATGTGGTTTTAGCGGAAAGACATAACAAGTGCGGCCCCGGCTCTTCCGCATGGGGCTGTACGGGCGCTTCCTGTACAATTACATGGGCATTGGTACCGCCTATTCCAAAAGAACTCACCGCTGCCAGGCGTGGTAAAGCGCCTGTCGGCCAGTCCCGATACGCGGTATTAACATAAAAGGGCGTTTGGTCAAAATCGATTTGCGGATTGGGTGACTGATAATGAAGTGTGGGCACCAGTTTTTTATGATAAAGACAAAGTACGGCTTTAATAAATCCCGCGATGCCCGCAGCGGCGTCGAGATGCCCGATATTGCTTTTAACCGAACCGATGGCGCACGAATTTGGTGTGAAGCCGTCCGCGGCAAAAATGCTTTTCAATGCGGTTATTTCAATGGGGTCGCCCATTTCCGTGCCGGTGCCGTGGCATTCCACATAGCTGATATCGTCCGGTGAAACATCGGCCAGAGCCTGTGCCGTGGCGATGACATCGGCCTGACCATCCACGCTTGGTGCCGTATAACCCACCCGTTGCGCACCGTCATTATTATAGGCGGCGCCTTTGATGATGGCATAAATATGGTCGCCATCTTCCAGCGCCTCGACGGCGCGTTTCAAAACCACCACGCCCACGCCGTTTCCACTTATGGTGCCGCGTGCTTTGGCGTCGAACGGGCGGCAATGACCGTCGGGTGATAAGATCATCCCTTCCTGATACATATAACCCTGTTCCTGCGGTATGGTAACGGAAGCGCCACCGGCCAAAGCCATGTCGCAACTGTAATTAAGCAGGTTCTGACAGGCCAGCACAACGGAAACCAATGAAGTGGAACAGGCGGTTTGCACATCCACACTGGGGCCGCGCAGATTGAATTTGTAAGAAAGGCGGGTCGTCAGGAAATCCTTATCGTTTCCAATGGCCAGTTGATAGCCTTCGGCGCTGGAAAAACCCTGTCCGCGCGCGGCCAGATAACGGTACAGGTAGGTGTTCATACTCACACCGCCGAAAAGTCCGATCAAACCTTCATAACTTTCCGGATTACAGGCGGCATCTTCCAGAGCTTTCCATGCTGTTTCCATGAACAGCCGTTGTTGCGGATCGATGATTTCCGCCTCGTTGGGGGCGTAATCAAAAAAATAGGCATCAAAACCGGTGGGGTTGTCAATGATGCCGCGTCGGGGAATGTACGCCGGGTCCTGAATGAGATCATCCGGCACGCCGGCCTGGCGCAACGCCTCCGGATCGAATGCCGTGATACATTCTTTCCCCTGAGTCAGATTATTCCAAAAAGTCGCCACGTCGGGCGCATCGGGAAATATACCTGCCATGCCGATGACGGCAATATCCGTATCCGGGTTGATATGTGTGTGCATTTCGTTTATGATTTCCTTTTTTGAGTCCGGGCGCGCATTTGAGCCGCGCGCGCGGCGGCGTTTTTGGCGCGTTCCGCCCGGCTTTGTCGCTCTTCCGCTTTTTCTTTTCCATTACCGTGGCCGGAAAGATATCGGGCCAGGGCATTGATGGTGGGGTAACGGAACAAATCCACTACATTTACTTCCTTACCCATTACTTCTTTGATTTTGGTTTGTACCTGAACTATGCCCAGGGAATGTCCACCCAGTTCAAAGAAGTTATCCTGCGTTCCAACGGTTTCCACCTGAAGAACTTCCCGCCAAATGTCAACCAACTGCTGTTCTTCTTCGGTTTCAGCCTGCACAAAGACTTTACGGCTGCCTTCGGGTTTCGGCAATGCTGCCCGGTCTATTTTGCCATTGGCGGTCAACGGGAACGACTCAATGGGGATAATCATGCCAGGCACCATGTAATCGGGTAGCGATTTATGCAGATCATACAAAAGGGCATCTTTGTCAAAGGTTTCATGGGAACGTGGTATCACATAGGCCACCAAGCGTTTCTCGGCTTCACCAAATGCGGTAACATAAGTGTCTTCCACAGAGTCTTGTTCACGAATCCGTGCTTCGATTTCACCCAATTCGATACGAAAACCACGGATTTTGACCTGCTGATCCACACGATCCAGGAATACCAATCGCCCCTCATTATTGATGATGACCAGATCGCCCGAGGCGTACATACGCGCGCCGGGTTCCGTACTAAAGGGATCGGGCAGAAATTTTTCCGCTGTTAACGCGGGGCGATTAAGATAACCGCGCGCCACACCCATGCCACCAATGTACAATTCCCCCGGAACTCCGGCCGGTACCGGTTGCATGGAACCATCGAGAACGTAAAGACGGGCATTATCTATGGCGCGGCCGATGGGTACCGACATGCTTTCCGCGTCAAACGTATCAAAACCGTAACAGGAAGCGCAAACCGTGGCTTCGGTGGGCCCGTACGCATTGATCATGTGACGATTGTTTGCCCATTGCGCCGCTATGGCCGGCGGTAAGGACTCTCCGGCTGAAATCAATGTCCGGATGCTGGTAATTTTATCCTCGGGCAACACACGCAGTACCGAAGGCGGCAACGTGGCCACGGTGATGTTATGGTTATTGATATAATCGATCAATTCCAGACCGCTTCCCTGCGTTTCTTTATCGATGAGTACCAATGTCGCACCGCTTAACAGGGTCGTAAAAATTTCCGAAGCCGCGGCATCAAAACTGATGGAAGCGAATTGCAACAGACGACTGTCTTCACTGATGCGGAATTCTTTTATCTGGGCCTTGGCCAGATTATACAAATTACGATGGCTGACCATCACGCCCTTGGGACGGCCCGTGGAACCGGATGTGTATATCACATAAACCATATTGTCAACGGTTGTCGAACAATCGGGATTGCCTGTGTCCGGAGCATTAAAATCAAGCTGGTTTATATTGATGACGTTTTCCACACCGGCTTCGAATCGGGTAACGGTAGCATCCTCGCAAAGGATATAGCGCACACCGGCGTCTTCGGTCATGTAATGCAGGCGTTCAACGGGATATTCATGATCGAGTGGCAGATAGGCCGCGCCGCTTTTTAAGATGCCCAGCAAGGCGGCAATCAAATCGACGGAACGCTTCATGGAGACACCCACGATATCGTCGGTTTGAACCCCCTGATCGCATAAATAACGGGCTATTTGGTTGGCGCGGGCGTTTAACGCCTGGTAGGTCAGGCGCGTGTCGCCCAACTCGACAGCGATTTTGTCGGCATGCCTGCGGGCTGTTTCTTCAAAAGCCTTATGTATGGGCAGTATCGTGTCATAAGCCTGTTTTTTGGCATTTAACTGATCGATTAACTGTTGTTGATCCGATGCAGGTAACAAGCGGTACCGGTCAATACGGGCATCGGCATTATCGGCGATTTGTTCAATCAGATACACAAAGCGGTTCAGGAAATGTCGGGCACTTTCCGTAGTGAACAGATCGGTATTGTATTGCAGGGAAGCCCCCAGACCATCATCCACCTCGGCCATCAACATGGTCATGTCGAAGGGTACCACCCGGTCCTTAATGGAGATGGATTCCAGGGTTACATCGCCCAGTTTCATGGCGCCGCCGTCTTCCTCCACGGCCAGACCGGACATACCGGATTCATGCAACAGGTAAGCCTTTTGATAGACGAACATCAATTGAAAAATCGGTGTCCGGCTCGGGTCCCGTCTGGGTTGCAGGTGTTCCACCAGCAGGTTGAAGGGATAATCCTGATGATCCAGGGCGTTTAAAACCACATCCCGCATGGTCTGTAAATAGTCAGTAAAAATGTATTCATCACGAACCTGACTGCGCAAGGCCACCGGATTGACAAAATAACCGATTAGGGGGGCAAATTCCGGATTGGTGCGTCCTGTCGTGGCGGTACCGATGATGATATCCTCCTGTCCGCTGTACTTATGCAGAAGCACTTTAAAAATGCTGAGCAAAAGGGCATACAACGTGGTGCCGTTGGCTTCGGCCAGCGCTTCCAGTTTTTGACGGGTAGCTTTGCCGATATGCGCGGTTTCCGTTAAGCCGTTGTAGGTTTGAATGGACGGTCGCGGCTTGTCGGTTGGCAGATTAAGTATGGGCAACGGCCCTTTTAATTGCTCTTTCCAGAAGGCCAGGTGGCGTTGACCGATTTTTCCAGCCAATTCCCGGTTCATCTGTTTGACATAATCCAGATAGGTAATAGGCAGCGGCGGCAAATTATTGACACCGTTTGAGGTATAAATCTGGTTAAGTTCATACATGAAAATCGCCAGGGACCACATGTCGGAAACGATGTGGTGCGCCACATAGAGAAAAACCTGTGAGCCGTCGGCCTTATTGAAAAGCGTGATGCGGGTCAGCGGGTCTTTTTCAAGATCGAAGGGCTTTTTGATTTCCGTCTGAAAACGATTTTGAAAAGCTTCTTCCGATAAATCACCCGCATCAACAATCGTGAGAATGCGTTGCGGTTCATCATGAATCACCTGAACGGGTTGACCGTTTTCCAGAGTGAAATTGGTACGCAGCATCGCGTGGCGTTTGCTTAACGCCTCAAGGGAACGCTCCAACAGATCCACATCAATTTTTTCCGGAATCCGTACCGCATACACCTGATTATAGATGCTGGATGGGGACAACTGATGCTGGAACCACATGGCGCGTTGTCCGTGGGAAACAGGGAATTCCGTTCCGTCTCCGGCATATTCTTCCACTTCGGCAAAATCTTCATCCAAAATTTGTTCCAGCATATTAACGGCAAGATCGCGAATGGAAGGCCCTTTTAGCAGGGTGGCAATGGTCAATTGGGTGCCCAGACTATTTTCGACACTGTTCTTTAACTCGATGGCCATCAGTGAATCCAGTCCCATGCTGTTAAGGGGCTTATCTTCTTCCAGTTTGCTGGGCGGCACGCCGATGACACGGGCGATTTTCTTTTTGAGCCAATCGCTCATCACTTCCATCCGTTCGCTTTCCGATAAGGCTGACAAGGCAGCGGCTGTCAGGGCGTCGCCACCGCTTCCCTGAGAGGATTGACGCAGGTGGACAAAGCGTTTATATAACGCCGGTATGCGATTTTCCGGGAAAGGCGCCAGAAATTCCGGCCAGCTCACCGGGGCGATGATGGCTTTTTCTTTTTTAGTGGTGAGAATATTTTCCAAAATGGTAAAACCCTGTGCCGGTGTTATTTGACCGGCGCCGGGTATGCGTATGGCATTGTTACGGGCGGCCATGCCGGTTGCCCACAAACCCCAGTTGACGGAATAAAAATTCAATCCTTCACGACGGGCTTTTTGGGCCAGGGCGTCCATATAAATGTTTGCCGCGGCATAATTGGATTGTCCGGGATTTCCTATGGTTGCCGCGACGGATGAAAACAATACCACAAAGTCCGTATGAATGTCACGGTCTATAAGATAAAGATTCTGACTGCCGGCGATTTTGGGCGGCAATGGTTTAACAAAAGCATCCGGGTCAAAATTCAAAACACTGTTGTCACTCAATACACCGGCGGCGTGAATGATCCCCCTGACCGGTTGTTTATCATGTATGTCCATAATAAGCTGACGCAAGGCGTTATAATCGGTAACATCCACGGAAGCAGTCTGAACGACAGCCTTGCTCCGGTTCCATTTTTCCAGCCTTTCCCGAATGGTCTTATCCGGTGTACGACGGGATAGCAGGGTGATGTGACGCGCGCCTTTTTCAATAAGCCAGTCGGTAAGCTGTGTCCCCAAATCACCGAGACCGCCTGTTATCACATAATGTCCATTGGGGCGGATAAAAGGCGCGGCAGCGGCGGTTTGTTCCGCTTCTTTCATGGTCACCACAATCTTACCGATGTTTTTACGCTGGGCCATATAACGGAACGCCCGGGTAACTTCCGGCGCGGTAAATCGGGTGAGCGGCAACGCCTGTAATCGATTCCGGGTAAAATGTTCCATGATTTCATTAAACAGGGAATGTATGAGTTCCGGTTTATCCCGTGAAACCATATCCAGATCAATGGCATGGTAGGACAGATTATTACGGAAAGGATACATATCCAGTTGGCTGTTTTGGAACAAATCGGTTTTGCCGATTTCCAAAAAACGTCCGTAAGGACGTAGCAGGGCCATGCTGCGTGGTATGAATGCGCCGGCCAACGAATTAAGCACCATGTCCACGCCCTGGTTGTCCGTGGCTTCCATGATCTGATCGGCAAAATCCAACGTACGGGAACTCATAATATGCTGAACACCCATTTCACGGAGGAATTGATGTTTCTCCGGACTTCCGGCCGTCGTATATACTTCCGCGCCGATCATTTGGGCTATGCGGATGGCGGCCTGTCCCACGCCGCCGGCGCCGGCATGGATCAACACCCGTTCGCCTTTAGTCAAACGTCCCAGATAAACCATGGCGTAATAAGCGGTCAGATAGGTAATGGGCAGGGTCGCGGCTTCCTCAAACGTGACATTTTCCGGTTTTTTGGCCAGGAGACGGGCATCGGTCACGGTGTATTGGCCAAAGGTATGGGGCGCGATACCCAGTACGGCATCGCCGGGACGAAAAGCGGTAACACCTTCCCCGACAGCCGTGACGATACCGGAGCATTCCGAACCCAACGGTATGGGGCCGCCGGGGTATAAACCAAGGGCTTCCAGCACATCCCGGAAATTTAAACCGGCCGCCACTACTTCCACCTCCACTTGTCCGGATTCGGGTGCGTGACGTTCAACCGGAATATAGGTCAGGGCATTCAGGCTGCCCGGTGTTTCAATGTGTAACCGGAATGGCGTGGACGGTACTTTTATGAGATGACCGTGGCTCTCCCCGGTGAGATGGTCTTCCCGTGATCGTTCCAGCCGTGCCACAAATACATTGCCTTCCCGCCACGCCAATTGATCCTCATCATGATCGTGCAACATGACGGTCACAATGCCATCGGCCAAGCCATTGGCGGGAGAAATATCCAACTTCAGGCAACGGAATGAAAGATTTTCAGAGCTGACAACCCGTCCGAATCCCCATAAAGCGCTTTGTTCCACGCGACGTTCATGGTTATCGTTGTCCAATTGCCAGGCCTGTTCGGTAACCAGCGCCAGTATCGGTCGTTCCTTGATGGGTAAACGCAATACATTTTGTGTAACAAATAAAGCCGAAGAGAGCAGACGTGTTTGTGTTTCCACATGATGATTGCCGTCGGATAAAATATCCATTGCCCAGAGGAAGATAACACCTGTAAGGGGTTTCCCGCTTTCGGAGATGACTGCTTCAAATAATTTCCGGTAATCTTCCTGTGTATCGGGCCGGATACCGTATAGTGAACCGTCTATGCGACTGAATGCATCCGCCGGACGGGCTATATAGACCTCATGACCGGCTTGTTGCAAACGGTTACTAATCTCCTTGCCAACGGGGTGTTTATCCATAAACACCAGCCAATTACCGGGCTGTTTATTCAATAAGTCGTCGATATTTTGATCGAGGGAAATGCTTTCCCATTCCACTTTATAATACCAGTCGGCCAGGTCTTCCTGCTCCTGCTGTCCAAACCGTTGCAGACGCAAACCTTCTACAACGGCCAGAATTCGACCGTTTTCATCGGCAAGTGTTATATCGCCATGAATATGGCGTGCTCCGCGGACGGCCGTCCCTTTCAACCGCGCGGTACACCAAACCTCTGTAATACCCCGTGTATCATAGAGATCGAGTTGTTCGATATGCACCGGCAAATAGGTGGCCTTATCATCGCCGAGCGCTTCCATAAGAGTGGCAGACAGAACCTGTAGCCCGGCATCCAGCAAAGCCGGATGGATGGAAAAGTTTGTAGCGTCCCGTTGAAATTCCGTAGGCAGGCTGACTTTGCCGATGGCGACGCCGTTCCCTTTGTAAATCTCGCGAATGCCGCGGAAAACGTCCTGGTAATTAAGACCGCGCGTCGCCAATCGCTGATACAATTCCTCCACATCCAGATTTTCCGGACATTGTTTGCGCAGGGCGTCCCAATCTGCCTGAGCTGGCGGTGTATGGGCTTGCAGGCTCACCATGCCCATGGCGTGCATGCCCCAGCGTTCCTGTTCACTTTGCCGATTCAGGCTAAAAATCTGCAAGGTGCCGCGTTTATCGCTGTAAGGTGTATAAACAACTTCCACGGGTGTTTCATCATCGCTGATGAATAGCGCGCTGAAAATATCAAATTGACTCACACGGATAAAATCGGAGGCGTTTTGCGCCACCGCGCTGACCGCCTGTTCAAGATAGGCCGCGGCGGGGAAAACCACCGAATCCTGAATCACATGGCCTTTAAGCCACGGAAGACGTTCGGTGTCGATGGTAGTTTTGAAGATGACTTTACCCTGCATGAGCGGGTCGGCTTGCGGTTGTCCCAACAGAGGATGACCACCGGTGAATCCGCTTTGCGGACGTTTAAAAATCGGCGCCGTCATGGGGTCGTCATTTTTAAGTTCGAACCAATAGCGTTGATGCTGCCAGGGGTAAGCAGGCAAAGCCCGGAAACGCACGCCGGAGGGATAGACTTTATTCCAACGCACGCGGATGCCCTTGCTATACAAGGTGCCCAGAGCGCGCAACATAGTTGTTTTTTCATCTTCCTTGCGTTTCAGGCTGTACAAGGCCGTGCCGTTTGCCCGGGCGCCGGCCAGACATTCCCGTATGGAACCACCCAAAACAGGGTGGGGGGCGAGTTCCAGAAATAAGGTATAGCCGTCGGAAATGATGGCCTGCATGGCATCGGCAAAACTTACCTGTTCACGAATATTGCGGCTCCAGTATTCCGGATTGTAATCCGTTTCCACGCTGCGTTTCCCGCTCAGAGTTGAATAGATGGGGATAATCGGCTTATGGATTTGAATGCCTTCCAGACGTTCGGCCAATTCCTGTTTAAACGGTTCCATGTGCGGGCTGTGGAAGGCGTAGTTGACCCTCAGCATTTTGGTGTAAACCCCTTTGGCCTCCAGTTGGTCGATTACCTCCTGAAGGGCTTCCTGTTCTCCGGAGAGCACGGTATTCTCGGGACTATTATGGGCGCCGACGCCTATTTTGTCTTCATAGCCGCGTATCGCCTGACGGGCTTCTTCCACGGAAAGGGCCACGGAGGCCATTTTACCAAAACCCGTGGCGCGCTGCATCAGCTTGCCGCGGTGGTAAATGACCTTAACGGCATCCTTGAGCGAAAGCGTGCCGGAAACATAGGCTGCCGCCACTTCACCAACGGAATGTCCCACAACCGCCGCGGGGCGTATGCCCCAGGATTCCCACAAACGTGTCAACGCCACTTGTATGGTAAAAATCGTGGGTTGGGCCACTTCCGTTTCACCGACCCGGGTGTCGGATTCGTCGCGCATCAACTCTTCCATGATGGACCAGTCGGCATGTTCCGAGAAAAAGGTGTCGATTTGTTCCACGGCCGCGCGGAATACCGGCTCCTTTTCGATCAGTTGACGGCCCATGGCGTACCATTGCGGCCCCTGCCCGGAATAGACAAATGCCAGTCGATTCGGGGCATTGGCTTCACTGGTGTTGCGCACCACGTTGACATCGCCCTCGCTGAAAGCGCGCAGCGAGGCGATCAACGCCGCGCGGTCCGGTGCCACAACCGCGGCGCTGTAATCCAGATGAGCCCGTTTCGAAGCGGAATATAGGAAATCCCATAAGGCCTCGGGTGTATCTTCCAATTTATTTTCAAGATAGTCACGGTAGCTTTGAGCCATATCATCCAGGGCCTTATCCATGTGCGCGGACAGAGGCAGGATGTACGGGCCGGTGAATGTGCTGAAATCACGTTCCACTTCCACATCCGGTGTCACAGGCGCTTCCTGCAATACCACATGGGCGTTGGTCCCGCCAAAACCGTAAGCGCTGACGCCGGCAATGCGTGGTCCGTTGTTGTGATCCCACGGCCGGGTTTCCGTGGCTATTTCGATATGTGTGTTATCCAGCCGGATATGCGGATTCAGCTTTTTAAAATGAAGATGTTTGGGAATGGTTTTGTATTTAAGGGCTAAAATGGTTTTCAGCAAACCGGAAATGCCCGCTGCGGATTCCAGGTGACCGATATTGGTTTTAACGGAACCGATCACCAGGGGATGCTCTTCGGTGCGTCCATCGGCCATAACGGCTTTCATGGCCTCGGTTTCAATGGGGTCGCCGAGCGGCGTGCCGGTGCCATGTGTTTCAAAGTAAGAAACTTCCCTGGGCGTCACGCCGGCATCGGCCAGGGCCAACCGGATACATTCCTGCTGGGCCAGACCATTGGGGGCGGTGATACCGTTGCTTTTACCATCCTGATTAATGGCGGTACCGCGGATCAGGGCATGAATGGTGTCGCCGTCTTTCAGGGCATCGGATAAACGTTTGAGAATAACCACGCCCACGCCGTCACCCCGGACATAACCGTTGGCATCGGCGTCAAAGGTTTTACACCGCCCGTCCGGCGACATCATGCGCGCCTGGGAAAATGTTATGGTGATATCGGGCGCCAAAACCAGGTTCACGCCGGCGGCCAGACCGATATCCGTTTCGCCTCGACGCAGGCTTTGCACGGCGTTGTGTACCGCTACCAGAGAAGAAGAACAGGCCGTATCCATGATAAAAGAAGGCCCTTTCAGGTCAAAAACATAGGAAAGCCGGTTGGCAGCGATACTGAAGGCGTTGCCTGTTCCGGAATAGGCGTCCAGCTTGTCAAAGTCACCCACTTGCAAACGGAGATAGTCCGCGCCGCTGATGGCGACGAATACGCCCGTGTTGCTACCGGCGACCGTTTGCATATTGTAACCGGCGTGTTCAAAAGCCTCGTAGGAAACTTCCAGCAACAGACGCTGCTGTGGGTCCATGTGTGGCGCTTCACGCGGGGAAATACCAAAAAATTGCGGATCAAATTGATCTTCATTGTCCACAAAGCCGCCCCAACGGGTAATCATTTTCGCCGGTGTACCCGGGGTGGCGTCATAAAACGCGTCCACATCCCAACGACGCGCGGGGACTTCCGTAATACAATCCACCCCCTCTTTTAAATTTTGCCAGAATTCTTCGGCATTTTGCGCGCCCGGCATGCGTAAACTATAGCCAATAACCGCGATCGGTTCATTCGCGTCACCCTTGCGGACGGTACGGGTAACGGTTGGTGATACGGCGCCCTCGGCTTGCAGGTAGCGGGCCAGAGATTCGATGTTGGGGTAATCCCAGATCAAAGTGGGGGAGAGAGGCTTGCCGATATAATCCTCCAGATCGCCCACCAGACCGATTGCCTGCGCGGAATCCAGTCCGTAACTGACAAAGGGTTTTTTGATGTCGATTTCCGCGCGTTGTACGCCCAGTGTTTCCGATAAATGATCGATGAGCCAGTTTTCAATTTCCCGGGCGTTTTCGGTTTTGATCGTCCCTGTGGCGGCTGTTTCTGTCGGTTCGGTGTCGGCAGAGATGGTATCGGTTTCTTCCTGGTCCAGATCGTCCACCAGCGCGGCCTCGGTAATGGACGCGCCGCCCTGCCAACTGTGTACCACCTTAAGGGTTCCTTCAAGGTATTCATTTTTAACGGCATGACGTTGAATTTTACCGCTGGAGGTTTTGGCTATGGTGCGTGCCTTGATCAATACTATGGAATGAACACGGATGTCATTGGTTTCGGTCACCGTTTGCCGAATGGCCGAGATTATTTCCTCGTAAGGTTGGTTTTTTGCATGGCGTACTTCGGCCACAATAATCAGTTTCTCTTCCTGATTTTCTTCAATGGAAAAGGCGGCGGAGCAGCCGGGACGTATTTCGGGATGGGCGTTCTCCACTAAAAATTCAATATCCTGGGGATAATAGTTACGTCCGCGGATGATGATCAGGTCTTTGGCCCGGCCCGTGATGTACAGTTCGCCGTCTATCACGCAACCCAGGTCGCCCGTGCGCAGAAAGGGCCCGTCCTGACTACCTTTGATGAAAGCCTGAAAGGTTTCCCGGGTGGCTTCTTCATTTTTCCAGTATCCCTGGGCGACATTCGGCCCCTGTATCCACACTTCGCCTGTTTCTCCGGGCTGAACGCGTTCTTTGGTTTCCGGGTTAACGATTTCCACGCGTTGGTCTTCGGGGGTGCGCCCGCAGCTCACCATATTCTGGGCATCGGGGTGGGAAGGATCGACCACAACGGCTTTGTTTTTACGCAGTTCTTTTAAATTCAGATGGGTAATGGGCGGTACTTTTTTATAATCCACACCTGTTACATAAAGGGTGGCTTCGGCCAAACCGTAACAGGAAAGGAAGGCTTCCTTCCGGAACCCGTTATCCTTAAATGTTTGGTAAAAGCGTTCCACCGTCTCGTAGCGGACGGGTTCCGCGCCGCTAAAGGCCACGGACCAGTTGCTCAGGTCAAGTGTTTGCAGATGTTTGGGGGTGACTTTTTTAACGCAAAGGTCATAGGCAAAGTTAGGGCCGCCGCTCACCACGTTTTTACCCTTAACACGGCTGATGGCTTCCAGCCAGCGCAACGGTTTTTGCAGAAAATGAATCGGAGAGAGCAGGGTGGTGGCCATGCCGCCGTATATGGGTTGGATGATTCCGCCGATCAGGCCCATGTCGTGATAGATGGGCAGCCAGATCACCCCTTCCGTGTTATCGGAATAACCGAATGATGTGTATATATCGGCGGAATTGGCCAGTAGATTGGCATGATTGAGAATAACACCTTTGGGCATACCGGTGGAACCGGAAGTGTATTGTAAAAATGCAATGGTGTCGGAGGTGATATCGGGTTCGTGCCAATTATCGGCAAAATGGTCCAGAACATCATCGGAAGAAATCCAGAGCAGATCACCCAGTTCATTGGCATCGGCCACGCCGCTTTTGGAAGCGGCGAAAAAGTTCATGGTTGTCCGGAATTTGCGCAGAAAGGGCAATTTTTCCATAGAATCTGAAAAGCGACTGCCCAGTTTTAAAATCCGGATCATATACATAATGGAATCGTTGGTCAAAGCCACGGTGGCGTTGGCATCACGGACAATCGCCTGCAGGCGCGGCAGGGTGCGGTTCAGGCGGTTGGGGTCCGGCGGATAGGCCGGCACGGCGATGACACCGGCGTAAAGACATCCGAAAAACGCGATGATATAATCCATTCCCGGGGGATAAAGCAGCAGGGCGCGTTCCCCTTTAAGGCCGCGTTTTTGCAGCATGGCGCCAAAGGCACGGGCCTTTCGGTCGAGATCGGCATAGGTTAAACGTAATTCTTTTTTTGAACCGTCCAGTAAAAATGTAAACGCGCGTTCATTGGGTTTGGTGACGGCGCGCCAGCGTAATAATTCGACTAATGTGGACGGTCGGAATCGGGGATCATTATATTTACTATCAGCCATGATATTCCTTATACTTTGGCTTTAAAAACTACGATTGAAATTCTGCCATGAAATGCCGTGTCGTGATTTAAAAGATCGGCTGAAAGCCGAAAGATTTTTATAATCCAGGATTTCGTAAATTTGTCCCGGTTTTAAGTGCATCTCAAATAACAAAATGATTTCATATCGGGCCAGAAGGGCCTGTTTAAATTCTCTGAAATTCATCTGAAAGTAATCATTGAAAATTTTGCGCAAATGCGAAGGGGAAATACGGATATGCCGGGACAGGTCTTCTATGGTAATTTTACGAATGGGCGCGCTTTCCATATAACGTAAAATGCGCTCGGCCCGTGGCGGCAACAACGGACGACGGATACCTTCAAAATCTTCGGGTATGTTGCGCCAATAGGTGCGTCCCAGTTCCGCTAAGGTATCCTGTAACTGTTGACGGCGGTTTTCACCGAGAATGATGGATGAAAAACCGGACTCTGAAAGTCGGTTAAGATGCGCCTGCCGGGCACTGGAATTGTAATATATTTGTCCCAATATAAAGGACGCCGCGCGTATCATGTTCAATAACTGCTCCACGGATTTATCCGGTTCGGAGGCGCATAGGATGTAGTGTATCTCTTCCTGATGTATGAGCGTAGCCAGCTCGTCACCATCCTGCTCCGTCCAATCGCTGTAATAAAAATCCCACCCATTGACAAAGCGCAATGTTTTCTGGATATCATCCAGGCCGGCTTTGTCTTTATATAAAACCACAAGAGACGGCAAAATTCCTCCCTGAATTTTAGCGGACTTCCTGAAAAATGATGTATGAAAAACGGTAAAATAACCGGTTCAGAATGTTGCTTAACCCCTTAAACAATTCTTGTAAACAAAGATCACTTAATTACACCTTATCCATTGTGACTAAAGTCACCTTTGCTTACCTTTTCCGCTTACCGGTTTGGCAGATGGAGAATATAGGCAACATTTTGATTCCCCGCATGAAAAAAAGAATTCTTTCGGCAGGGAGAGTATTTATCGAAAATTAATTCATTTATATTATTTTTATTGTTAAATTTTCTTCTTGTACTGTTTGACGTAATCTAAAATGAAAGGAAGGCTCAACGTGTCTGGTAAATATGTTTACACCTTTGGCGACGGCAAGGCCGAAGGACAGGCGGATATGAAACTTTTGCTGGGCGGCAAAGGCGCCAATTTGGCGGAAATGTCCAATTTGGGTATCCCCGTGCCGGCCGGATTTACCATTTCCACGGAAGTGTGTACCCAATATTATGAAAACAATAATGCCTATGCGGATGCGGTCATTGAACAGGTGAAAGCCGGTGTGGCCCATATTGAGAAAATCATGGGTGTAACCTTTGGTGATACACACAATCCGTTGCTGGTTTCGGTGCGTTCCGGAGCGCCGGCTTCCATGCCCGGCATGATGGATACGGTTTTAAACCTCGGTTTAAATGATGACACCGTACAGGGCATTATCGAACAATCCGGCAACCCCCGTTTTGGATGGGATTCATACCGCCGTTTTGTGCAAATGTACGGCGATGTGGTGATGGGGCTGAAACCGGAATCCAAGGAAGAAGAAGACCCCTTTGAAATCATCATCGAACAGGTTAAGGAAAAGCGTGGCGTTCAACTGGATACGGAACTGACCGCGGATGATCTGAAAGAGCTGGTGTCTTTATTTAAAGAGGAAATCAAAAAACGCACCGGTCAGGATTTTCCGACCGATCCGTGGGAGCAATTGTGGGGCGCCATCAGCGCGGTATTCGGTTCCTGGAATAACCCGCGGGCCATCACTTACCGCAAACTCAATAACATCCCAGCCGACTGGGGCACCGCTGTAAATGTGATGGCGATGGTCTATGGCAATATGGGTGATGATTGCGCCACCGGAGTGGCTTTCACACGCGACCCCGCCACGGGTGAAAAAATCTTTTACGGTGAATTTCTTGTAAATGCCCAGGGCGAGGATGTGGTGGCCGGTATCCGCACCCCGCAACCCATTAATGATAACACCCGTCGCGATCCTTCCGAAAAAACATTACAAGAATTGATGCCCGAGGCGTATAATGATCTGGTGAACGTGTATCAAAAACTGGAAGCGCATTACAAGGATATGCAGGATATCGAGTTTACCATTCAAAAAGGAAAACTGTGGATGCTGCAAACCCGTACCGGTAAGCGTACCGCCGCGGCCGCGGTGCGTATTGCCGTGGAAATGTTTGAAGAAGGGCTGATCGATAAGGAAACGGCCGTTATGCGCGTGGAACCGGAACAGCTTGATCAATTGCTGCACCCCACCTTTGATCCCAATGCCGATAAGAAAGTGATTGCCCGCGGATTACCGGCTTCGCCCGGCGCGGCAACCGGTCGCATTGTTTTCCATGCCGATGACGCCGAGGAATGGGCAGCCCGTGGTGAAGATGTAATTTTGGTACGCATTGAAACCTCTCCCGAGGATATCGGTGGTATGAATGTGGCCCGTGGTATTCTTACCCAACGCGGCGGTATGACCTCCCACGCGGCGGTTGTGGCGCGCGGCATGGGTACCTGCTGTGTGGCCGGTTGCAGCGCACTTGTCATAGATTATAAGGAACGCACGATGACCGTTGACGGTACCGCCTACAAGGAAGGGGACTGGATTTCCCTGGATGGCTCCGAAGGCACGGTTATCGAAGGTAAGGTACCGACCGTTGACCCGGAACTTTCCGGTAATTTTGGCAAGTTGATGAGCTGGGCCGATGAAATCCGTACCCTGAACGTACGCACCAATGCCGATACTCCGCATGATTCGGAAGTGGCGCGGCAATTCGGCGCCGAAGGCATCGGCTTGTGCCGCACCGAGCATATGTTTTTCGAAGGCGACCGGATCAAAGCGGTGCGTGAGATGATTCTGGCCGATGATGAAGCCGGCCGACGGAAAGCGCTGGATAAACTGCTGCCGTATCAACGGGACGATTTTTACGGAATCTTCAAGGCCATGCACGATCTGCCGGTTACCGTACGTACCCTGGACCCGCCCCTGCATGAGTTCCTGCCGCATGAAGAAGCCAATCAAAAAGAGATGGCGGAAGAAATGGGCATCAGCGTGGACGAGGTGAAAGCCAAAGTGGAAGCGCTGCATGAATTCAACCCCATGCTGGGGCATCGCGGTTGCCGTCTGGGTATCACCTATCCGGAAATTACCGAAATGCAGGCCCGGGCCATTATGGAAGCTGCCTGTAAACTCACTTCAGAGGGTGTCAGGGTCTTTCCGGAAATCATGATTCCCCTTGTGGGCAGCAAAACCGAACTGGCCCATCAAAAGAAAGTGGTGAAAGCCACCGCCGAAAAAGTGATGGAAGAAACCGGTGTTTCGGTGGATTATCTGGTAGGTACCATGATCGAAATTCCGCGCGCGGCTTTAACAGCCAATGAGATCGCCGAAGAAGCGGAATTCTTTTCCTTCGGAACAAATGACCTCACGCAAATGACCTTCGGGTTTAGCCGTGATGACGCCGGCACGTTCCTCAAGATATACGATGAAAAAGATATTTTGCCGGATGATCCTTTTCAGTCTCTGGATCAAACGGGTGTGGGCCAACTGGTAGAAATGGGCGTACGGAAAGGCCGTTCCACAAAACCCGATCTTAAAACGGGTATTTGCGGTGAACACGGCGGTGATCCGCGTTCCATTGAATTTTGCTACCGCGCCGGCCTCAACTACGTAAGTTGTTCGCCCTATCGTGTACCGATCGCGCGACTGGCGGCGGCCCAGGCGGTGTTGAAAAATAAAAAATAACAAATACAAAATAGATAACATAAAGCATAAAATAAGTTGTTCCGACCGGGACAATCTGCTAAAATATAAGAGGGATCGGACCATGTCCGGCCCTCTTTTTTATTTCCAAATCAAGAATTGGAAGCCGGATAACGTTTATGAAAAAAATTTTGATTTTACATACCGGCGGAACCTTTGGCATGGTGCCCAAGGAGCCCGACGAAGTACTGGTACCCGGTAATTTGCATACGGAATGGTCGCGGCAGGTGCCGGAAATTACCCGTCTGGCGGACATCTATATAGAAATACCGTTTAACATGGACAGTTCCAATGTGGGCATGGAAGAGTGGCGGCAGCTTATAAGACGGGTGTCTGAACAGATGAATGATTATGACGGGTTTGTCATCATACACGGTACGGATACCATGGCCTACACGGCATCGGCTCTTTCTTATGGTTTGAGGAATGTCCCCAAGCCTGTTGTGCTGACCGGCGCGCAAAGGCCGCTGGCGCGTTTACGTTCGGATGCCCGCGGCAACCTGATCGACGCCATTGAGATTGCCACCATGGATATTCCGGAGGTGGTGATTGTATTCGGTCAATCGGTGTTGCGTGGCAACCGGGCTACCAAAACAAGTATAACCCGTTACGATGCCTTTGCCTCGCCTAATTTTCCCCTGTTGGGTAAAATCGGACTTAATGTGGAAATATATCGTAAACGGCTGCGAACCGTGGCCGGCCCGTTCCGTAGCGATGATGCCTTTAGCGCCGACCTGGCCACCGTGTGTCTTTTTCCCGGTATCCGCCCCGCATATTATCAACATCTGCTGGATGAACCGGTAAAGGCCTACTATCTTACCGGATTTGGTGCGGGGAATATCCCGGAAAAAGATGATGGCTGGTTGGATTTTATTCGCCGGGCGCGTCAGAAAGGCCGTCCTGTTTTTATCGGCAGCAGCAGCGCGCATGGCAATGTGGACCTGCATTTGTATCAGGGCGCCAAAGCGGCCCTGCAGGCCGGCGCGCGGGGCACCCGGGACATGACACGGGAGGCCGCGCTGGTGAAACTTATGAAGCTTTGCGCTTTGTATGAAGCCGCTGATGAGATCATCGAGGCGTTTTATGTGGATATGGCGGGAGAAATAACGGCATGATACGCTTTTGGCGACGCCCCGGCGCCCATGTTGTTTTTTCTTCCGAATATTTGCTGGGACTCTCCACGTACGGCAGTTACCACGGCTTCGATATCTATAAATATAAACGCATGCGCGACGCGTTGTTAAAGGAAAAGATTCTGCGCCGGAAATATATCTGCGCGCCGCATCCCTGTCGAAATGAAGATATCGAACTGGTACACGATAAAGAGTATATCCGCAAAATACAAGACCCGGTTTTTGTCCAGCAGATGTTAAAAATACAAATGAATTCCATGTGGGATAACAGTGTGTTGGAGTATTTTAAGGCGGTTACAGGCGGCACCTTGTTTGCCACGGCCCTGGCATTGAAAAAGGGCGGGGCGGTTTTCAATTTAGGCGGGGGATTTCATCATGCCCACGCGGATCGGGGCGAAGGATTTTGCCTGATTAACGATGTGGCCATCGCCATAGAAAAATTCCGCCGTAAGGGGCGTATTCGTCAGGTTTTGGTAATCGATCTTGATTATCATCAGGGAAACGGAACCGCCGGAATCTTCCGGGATGACACCGATGTTTTCACATTTTCCATTCATGCCGAGCAATGGGAAGATATCCGCGCCGTGTCCCATCGTGATATCCTCATCGATTCGGATATAGGCGACGCCGAATATCTGCAGCTTACGCAAAACGCTCTGGATAATCTGCAAGACTTTCCGGCGGATATCCTGTTTTATATTGCCGGCAGCGATCCCTACGAAAAGGATGAACTGGCGGATATGCGTATCTCACGGGGCGCCATGTTACAACGCAACCGGATGGTGTATCAATATGCCCGGGACAGAAAAACGCCGCTGGTGGTTGTACCGGGAGGCGGGTACGGAAAGGAATCATGGCATATATACCATGACTTCCTCAAAGCGGCTTTAACCGGAAAGGGGGGCGGCGATGTTTAAGATCAATCAAAAATTCTGGGAAATCGTCGATCGTTTGCTGGACATTCGTTTTGATGACGGTTGGGCTGATTGGGAGCTTGAAGATCAGCCTTTTTTCGGACTTGATATTAACAAACGCGGCGGTGGTTTGTTCCTGGGATATTATTCCGAATCGGGTCTGGAACTGATTTTTGAAAAATACCATATTTTTGATAAAATACGCGCCCGGGGCTATTGTCAGCCGACCATCGAGCTGGATACCGATGATCCCTACCGTCACCGTTTACGGGTGGTCAACAGGGAGAAGGGCCGGACGCAGAAACTGATCGAATTGATTGTACGGCGGGAAACGGTGTGCGTGGATTTGCCGTTTGATACCCCCCAAAACGGTAAGCGATACGAAACCCTGGCCATTGAATGGCTGCAAATGCAGGATGTGCGCCGCACTTTTGACAAACGACGCCCCCGTCTGCCCGGACAGAATCATCCCGGTCTGGGGGTGGCTTCGGAAGCTCTGGAATTGCTGGTCATAGCCGCCCGACGGGTTCATTTACAGGGCATCGTCAATATACCCAACCGTTTTCATAACGCTTATTTCTATTCACGGATTTTCCATTATGAAAATCCATCGGAACAGGCTAAATTAAAAGCCGTGCTACGCGACCTTGGAAAAATGCCCGTTGTGGAGCTGGCCTGGGCCATTGAAGAGGGCGCCGTATGGGATAAAAAAGAGCAAAAGCCACTGCAATGGTTTGTTGGCAGGCAGGTATTCCCATTAATAAAGGGCTGGAGCGGTTTGTATCGTTCCCGTGACTATGCAAGGGAAGTACGCCGGCGGATGAAAGACTACGCATTTGAACTCGATAAAAACTGGAAATTTAAGGAGCATTCTGTATGAAGATTAAGGCAACCCAAATTCGTAAAGGCATGATCATTGTTTTTAACAACGAACTGCATGTGGTCACGGATATGCAGCATTTTACGCCGGGCAAAGGACAGGCCGGGGTGCAAACCAAAATGAAAAATCTCAAAACAGGCAATAACGCCGAAAAGCGTTTCCGCTCCGATGATACCGTGGAAAAAGCCAATTTGGAAACCCGTCAGATGGAATATTTATACGATGACGGCGAAAGTTTTTATTTCATGGATCATGAAACATACGAGCAGATACCCATTTCCAAGGAATTGCTCGGTGATTCCGTCGGCTATCTGCTGCCCAACACCGAGTGTGATGTGGTTTTTTATCAGGAAAACGCCATTGGCGTGGAACTGCCCTCGTCCGTGGATCTGAAAGTGGTGGAAACGCAGCCTTATCTTAAAACCGCCACGGTCACCTCATCATATAAACCGGCCAAGCTGGAAACCGGCATCACCATTCAAGTCCCCCAATTTATTGAAGAAGGCCAGGTGATACGCGTGGATACCCGCGATGGAAAATATCTTGAACGGGCTAAATAAACGGTTGTTTGCATCGACAATGAAGATAACGCCGGCGCGCCGGCGTTTTTTCCGGTTCAACGGTTAATTCCATGTTACAATTTTTCAAAAACGCATCTTTAAAAAACCGATTCATCGGTATAAGCGCGGTTTTGTTTTTAACGATCGATCTTTTCTTTTTAATTCTCTATCCCCACATACAACAAAATGAAGAAATCATCAAGGAACGGAATCGTATAGAACGGCAGATCGAATTTGTCAACAGGATTATCAGTAACACACCTTTTGACAATGATGATGATTTTATCATTACATTATTGAATTACATCGAAAATATGCCGGAAGTGGAATATGTTTATACACGATATAATTTTAATCGCTTCATCTGGCCGGATGATCGCTATAACATTGATCAGATAGAACAATTGGAAATAAACCGACTGCATTACATTGACGCATTCCCTGTGTTATCCTTTAAAATCATAGTGCCCACGGAAAAGCGGGTGGGCAAGGTAACTTTATGGCTGGGCGTAAACGGAATGGATGTGGCGACGGAAACGGTACGCGCCCGACGTCTGGTATATGTGTTTATCATGGGCTCGTTTCTGTTGTTACTGTTGTTGAGTTATTTCTTCAGTAAAACTGTTTCCATTCCCATGCGTAAATTGATTAACCAGATTCATTTTGTGGCCATGGGCCAGTTAAAAATAGATGAAAAAAGACCGGATGGACTGGAGTTCATCGAGTCCTACGATTATCTGAATTTTTTGATAAACGCCCTTAAGGATTTAAAAGACCGTCTTGAAAAATTGCCGGATGATTTGGAGCGTCGCAAATCCAACCACGAGCGCATGCAATATGAATTGGATAAGGAACTGAAATCCCTTTCGCATCTGGTTATGTATCTGCTGGAATTACGCAAGGAAACCAACAGCCTGCAAATTTATAAAAATCTGGTTAAGGAATTGACCACCCATCAGGCCTTTGATTTGTGTCTGATTTTTACTTTTGACAGCGAACAACTGCATTATAAATATTCGGCCGTGCGCGAATACAAAGTCTTATCCAACCGTATTCATCGTAAGTTAAAAGGCTGGACACTCGCCTCCGATGATATCTTCTTTAAAAATTTGCACAATGATGTACCCGTGGTGACGACGGATGTGCCCTTTAAGGATCAACTGGCGGATCTGAATATCGAGGCCCATTATGGTATATTGCCTGTCAGCGCCAACGATCGCCTTTTCGGTGTAATCGTGGTGGGCACGTTTTCAACCGAAGAAAGCATCCCGCATAAGGAACTGGAAAAACTTGTCATTATCGCCAGTATAGTCGGGTTACACCTTCAAAGCATCGAATTGATGGCCAATTTGGAAAGAACGGTGCGCCAACGTACGGCGGAACTGCAAACCACCAACAATTTGTTGACTTCAAGTATCCAGCAGAGGGACGAAACCATCAAAATCATCTCGCATGATCTAAACGCCCCCCTGCGGAATGTGGTGGGTCTGGTGGATTCCATTCGGCGGAAATACGGCGCCTCTATTTCCGAAGATATCGCCCAACGCCTGGACCGCATTCAAAATAATGTGGAAAAAGGCATGGCCATGATCCGCGATGTGATTGATGATCTCAAGAGCGAAGACCTGAAGCAAACCTACCGGCGTATTGATATGCACGCCATGTTCCAAAAGCTTTTGGATGAACTCTCTTACGAACTGGAGGCCAAAAATGTGCGCGTGACTCTGCAAAAAGATATGCCCGATCTGTTTTGCAATTATAATATTGTTAACCATATATTCATCAATTTACTCGACAATGCCTGTAAATATATGCCCAACCGTTTACAGGGCAACCGCATCAACATATCCGCGGAACGCAAGGAAGGCTATATTACATATATTGTCGAAGATAATGGTATCGGTATCGCCCGGGGTAAGCAAAATATCGTTTTTGAATCTTACACGCGTCTTTCGCCGGAATTTGGCGATGGCAAGGGGCTGGGTCTGGCCCTGATCCGAAATATGCTGACACGCCTCAACGGAGAAATTCATCTAACATCCGAAGAAGGCAAGGGTACGGTATTTTATGTGCGATTCAGAGATGAACAGGAAAAGGAAAACGATGAAAGTTAGTGATAAACCTTTAAGAATTTTAATTATCGAAGATGATGAGGATCATGCCTTTCTGGAAAGCGACATTCTTACCGATGAATTGGACTGCCGCATAACCGTGGCCGGCTCAAAGGAAGAGTATGAAAAGGTAACCATTGCCGAGCAGGATATTGTTTTGCTTGATTTTAACCTGCCTGACGCCACAGGCGGAGAGCTGCTGCATCTTATCCGTGAAAAAACCGATATCCCCGTTATTATCATTACGGCCCAAAAGGATTTGAAAATCGCCATCGAAACATTAAAGGAAGGCGCAAGCGATTTTCTTGAAAAATCGCCCACCAACATCAAACTGTTACCCAGTATTGTTGAAAAAGCCCATGCCTTGTATGTGCAGGAAAAATCCGCACGGGAACAGTTAAAGGAAAAGGAGCTGTTGGACACCAAGGTGGAAACCCTGCGGCAGGTACTGACCACTTTGTCGCATTACATCAATAATTCCACCACCACCATTTCCGGTTATGCCCAGCTTGTTCAACAATTTCCCAACGACCGCAATAAAATAGATAAATTTGCCAATATCAGTATTAAGGAAACGCGTAAAATAACCTTTGTGCTTAAGGAGCTGGAGCAGTTTGTCAATAACATGGAAATTAAAACCACCAATTATGTGGATATTCCCAACGCCATGTTCAATATTGAAGAAAATATCCAGAACAAAATGAAGGAGATAGAAAACGACTCAGATTCCTGATCTTTATCTTTGTTTTTCTCACCCCGACCCTTCATAATCCGGAACCCCATACTTTACCATTGATTCCATATTAACTCATCAGAAATAAGTATCCCCTGTAAGCAATGTATCCTGCTCTGTAAACAGTCATGGACAAGCTTAAAAATATCCTTTCCAATCAGATTTATTGTTGCGCGCAGATTTTGCGCGCCAATGGTGCAATAGTGCGCAATTTGTGATTGTAAAGAAAATGAATGTGCTGTAACTGTAATAAAAACTATGGGTTATGATTC
>RFFS01000137.1 GCA_003696775.1 Calditrichota bacterium | reverse complement strand
TTTCGGTACGAATCCCCCGGCGGGCACGGATGTGCATCACCTGCGGCCCACGGACGTTACCGTAAACAGCGCCCGGGGCAGTCTCGATTTTGACAACGGCGGCAGCCTGTACACCGACGGCGATGGCGCCACATCTTGCCGTTATGACGATGATTCCTGGGAACCGCGCGACGCCGTGAAAGGCGATGTGGCCAGGATGATGTATTACATGACGGTGCGTTACGAAGGCGAAGAAGGCTATGATTTGGAATTGGTGGACCGAACCGGCACCAGCGGCCCGGTTTTTGGCAAACGTTCCACCCTTTACAATTGGCATGTAAGCGATCCGCCCGATGATTTTGAACGGCGGCGCAATGAAATCATCTACACAAAATATCAAAAAAACCGTAACCCGTTCATCGATTTTCCGGAGTTTGCCGATCGCCTGCCCTCGGTTTCCGGCGTGGAAGACCATCATCTCGACGGCCGGTTGTTTACGATTCGCGATACGGTGGTTTTCAACACCACGCCCCCCGGCGAGGCGGCGGTCTTTCTTGTTAAGCTGATCAATACGGGCGGCGGGCCCTTAAACATCACATCGGTTACCACCGAAGGGCCTTTTGCCGTTTCCCCGGGCAATTTAAGCCTTGACGCAGAATCGGTCGGAACACTCTCTGTTTCTTTTTCCGGCCAATCGTTAAGCGGCACTTATACGGGACGCCTGCATATCAACAGCGATGACCCGTTTGAGCCGCAAATAACCCGTGAACTAAAGGTGCGCGTGCAACAGCCCACGGCGCTGGAACCACGTGTGGGGAGTCCACCTACACGCTTAACCCTTTACGGTGTATTTCCCAATCCTTTCAATCCGGATACCCGTTTACGGTTTTACATGCCCGAAACAGGCGCTTTAACTTTAAAAATTTACGATACCCGGGGCCGTGAGGTATTCCGCCGCGTCTGGTCCGTTTTATCCGGAGGGCTGCACAGCATTCCCCTCCGGTTTGATCGCCATGCCGCGGGCGTCTATTTTTACAGACTGAACGACAGGCGCGCCATCCGTACCGGAAAAATGATTTTACTACCCTGACACCCAACCGGGCAAAACCATGCACACCATTCATTGCAGCACTTTTCGTATTTCCCAAATGGATTGTCCATCGGAAGAGGCCATGATACGCATGAGCCTGGAAGAGATTTCCGGTATCGACAAACTGGACTTTGACATACCGTCGCGCACCCTGCGGGTTTATCATGAAAATCCCGTTGCGCCCATAGAAAAACGCCTGGAAAGTTTAAATCTCGGCAGCAAGCTGGAAAAAACCGAAACCGTCCCTTTTGAGGCGGAAAGTGAAGACCCCGGCGCGCAAAGCCGCTTACTTTGGGCCGTTTTATGGATTAACTTTGCTTTTTTTGTTATCGAAATGACCACCGGTTGGCTGGCGGATTCCATGGGCCTGATAGCCGATAGTCTGGACATGCTGGCCGATGCCGGGGTGTATGGCCTGAGCCTGATGGCGGTGGGCGGCAGTCTGCTGCTAAAAAAACGCATCGCCCGTATAAGCGGCTATTTCCAAATGACGCTGGCCGCGCTGGGTTTTCTGGAGGTGGTGCGGCGCTTCATCGGCCTGGAAGAGATGCCCGATTTTCGTCTGATGATTCTCATTTCCATTCTGGCTCTCATCGCCAACGGATATTGTTTGTATTTGCTGCAAAAATCCAAAAGCCGGGAAGCGCACATGCAGGCCAGCATGATTTTCACGTCCAATGACGTGATCATCAATACAGGAGTCATCATCGCCGGTATTCTGGTATTAGCCCTGAATTCGGGCTTGCCGGACCTGATCGTGGGCGCCATTGTTTTTGTGATCGTGTTACGCGGCGCGGTCAGCATACTCAAACTGGGGCGGTAAAACCGGCCGGGCGGTGGCAATCAACATCCGTAAACTTTTACAAAGGGCGCCATGAGCGAAACACTTAAAGAAAAACTTTGGCTCGCGGCCATTATTTTGTTGGTGATCGCCATTTCTTATTTGCATTATACCACTTCCACCATGAAATGGCAGTATCACCTGGTCTATATGCAGGCCTATTTCATCCCGATCCTCATGGCCGCCTTTCAATATGGCGTACGCGGGGGACTGGGCGTATCCCTGCTGGTTAGTATCATTTATCTGCCGCATGTCATGCTGCAATGGGGCGGACTGGTGGAAAACAACCTGATGCGTTTTTTACAAATTGTCCTGTTTAATGTGGTGGGCTATCTCACCGGATTAAAAGCGCAGGGCGAACGCGAGGAAAAATGGCGTTATCGGGAGGCGGTGGAAGAATTACGCAAAACCCTGGAACAGGTTAAACAACAATCCGAACGCCTTTCGGAAATGGAACAACAACTGCGTCTGGCCGACCGTCTGGCCATTGTGGGTGAATTGACCGCCAGCCTGGCCCATGAAGTTCGGAACCCGCTGGGCGCCATTCGCGGTGCCGTGGAAATATTGCGCGATTCGGTCCCGGAAGATGTGAAGAAGTCGGAATTTTTTGATATCCTGATAGAAGAAACCGATCGTCTGGGCGCTGTTGTGGAAAATTACCTGCGCCCGATGCGCTTGTCCGGCACCCGTCATAGTTTGTATGATGTCAACGAAACCGTGCTCAATCTGGGTCTGATGCTGGATAGTCCGGCGCGCAAAAAACACATCCGACTGGAAACCCTTTTGCCGGAGCGACCTTTTTGGCTGCGCGGCGATCCCAATGATTTGTGGCAGGTGCTGATGAATGTGGCCCTGAACGCCCTGCAGGCCGTCGATGCCAACGGACACATAACCATTTCGCTGACGGAAACAAAAGCCAACGGAGCGCGTCTGACAGTTCAAGATAACGGCCCCGGCATCCCGGAGGCAGACCAACCCCACATCTTCGAGGCCTTATATACAACACGAAAAAACGGGACGGGACTGGGTTTGGCCATCGTTAAACGCATTGCCGATGAAAACGGCTGGCGTATCGAGGTGGACAGCAAGGCGGGTAGCGGTACGGC
>RFFS01000136.1 GCA_003696775.1 Calditrichota bacterium | reverse complement strand
GGCAAAGTTATTGAAAAGTTGGGCATATAAACCGCATATTTGACCTGATGAATATTTGAAATGGCGAAATTGAAGAATTTTAGAGACGGTAAAATACACCAAAGTAATCGTAAAAATTCCGGTTCCTGCTTCGAAACATCTTAATGTTTAAAAACAAAAAATGAAATTTTAAATACCTTCGATCAAGTACCCTAAAATAACGCTTTGTTTGATCTCCCTGTCTTTTCAAAAAGTGCTGAGGCTGAACCATACACCCGGTATCATGGATTGATTCTAAGCTGCTCCAGGGCTTCCCGGGCTTCTTCACGGATAAATGGGAAGGAGCTGTTTTTCATTATCCCTTGTAATTTTTCCAGACCTATATGACTGTCCAATTGCGCCAGACGCGTGGCGATCAATATACGGATATGGTCGTCCTGCTGTTTATGATACAATACGTCCAACAGCTCCAGATCATCAATACCCGCCAGATATGAACGGATGGCGTCATCATCCATGTTGGCCAGTTGGTTGGCATCAACCACCTTTGAAGCGGCGTGCGCTTCATGATGTAAGTTGCCGAACGTGTGCCCCATTGCATAAAACCCAAGGCCAACCAAAGTAAAAGCTAACGTTCCCGCGACAACCTGCCCTACCGCCTTGCTTTTTTGTGCCGAACGCAAAACGTGTAGGGTCAGGGCAACCAGCAGCAAAACAAAACCGTAAAAAGCCACGACGGTGGGGCCGCTGGGCAAATCGAAAATATAACTGAACCACAATCCGATGATGCTGACCAACACACCCATGCTCCAGCCGATGGCCAGTTGCTTCCATAGGATATCGGTGATCATTATCGAGGTCACGGCCGGCGCCACCAGAAATACAAAAACCAGCAACACTCCCGCGGTGCCCACGGAATGGGTTATAACCACCGCAAAAGACATATAAAAAAGGAAATCCCATAACCGCACCGACATTCCCGTGGCATAAGCTTTTTCCGGATTGGAAGAAATAAGCAGGAATTTATCTCGCAACAGAAAATGAAAAATACCCACAAGAGAATAGACCGCGGCGGCTTTTCCGATGGTACTCCATTTTACCCATAATATGCTGCCGGTTAACAGTTCCTTGATATGTTCCGCGCCATGGGGCGCCTTATCGATAACCAAAATAGCCACGGCAGAGGCCAGAGCATAGGTCAGTCCGATCACCGCTTCCTGGGGTATTTTTTCGTTTTTAAAACGGGACAGGGAAAACACCGCGGCTCCCAGGATGGCAAACCCCAGAGAAAACCAGTAAGCGCCCGGCGTACCGGGTAGGATACCGAATAAAAATCCAACCGTGGTGCCCAGGGCGGCAAACTGAGCCAACGCCAGGTCCACAAAAATAACCTTTCGTTTGATCACATGAATGCCCAGATATGAATGGATACCCACCAGAATCATCAATTCAAAAAAGGCCGGCCCCAGTATTTCCCATAAATCCCTTGTCATAGTTTGTTCCTTTTATTTGGCGTTCACCTGTTCAAAGACCTTTTTTAGATGCGCCACCCAATAATCGGCAAGGGCAAACACATCATCCACGCCCGGGGCACCACCCACCCCCATGGGAACCATTACCGGAACGGCACCCACTTTATCACATATATCATTCACTTTTTCCGCGCTAAAATAATTGGCGGCCATCAAGACACGCACGTTCTGTTTACGCATTTCTTCAATCAAACTTTTTACATGGCGTGGTGTCGGCGGTATGCCCGGCTTGGGTTCCACATAATCCAGCACATGCAATCCAAACAAATGTTGAAAGTAAATCCAGTTTTTATGATAGGCCACGATGGTTTTTCCCCGGAACGACAGGCCTTCCTTCATCCACCCGCCCAGGTAGTCTATCATTTTCTTTCCTTTGTACGATTTACTTTTGAGGAATTGGATCAGCGTCCCCTTATTGGCCAGCCGGGTAAGCAACGGGCCACCCATTAACTTTACCAGTTCGGCGCCGAACAGGCGTTGGTCCGTTTCCTCGTTAAACGCCTTCAGCCTTTCACGATAATAAGCCGCCCCTTCGGGATCGTTTTTTTCCAATCCGATCACAATATTTTCTGCGATGATTTTCCAATTGAGGGGACTGGTGGTAATATGGGGGTTGCCGTATATATGTAAACCGCCTTCACTACGGGAAAGTACCGTGGGTTTATCCAACAATTCGATACCGTCGTGAGCGGCAACAAATCCCGGTTGTCCCGATCGTATGTTTGGATTGCCGGAACGGTCTATGATGGTCGGCGCCCATAATTCCAGATCGAGACCGGTGGTTACAAACACATCCGCCTGTTGCAGCATGACGGCGTAACTGGGTTTGGGACGAACAAAATGCGCATCCTGGTTACCCTTGACAATGGCATGGACATCCACACGATCCCCGCCCACTTTACGGGCGATATCGGCATAGGTACTTAAAGTGGTTACCACGCTTAGTTTCGTTCCGGCATGCAGCACCGAAAACAGCATCATAAATAAAAACAACTTTTTCATTATGCATCCTCATTAAATTTTAATTTCATTCACCGTAAGGCATCCGGCCGCGTAACAACAAACCAGGCATGAAAAATGTACGTTAGTAACGTTCATGTTTATGCGGCCCCACGGCCCAGGTCAGTTGCAGGCGTAACGTATTGTCCGGCGCCTCGGTGTTATGTGCCGCGGCGTAAATATATTCCAACCGGAAACGGGCCCAGTGGCTCTGCCACCATGTAACATACGGCGCCCACTGTGTAATGGACTTATCGCTGTTGTCCATTTCAAACGGTTGCGTATAGTCCCAGCGCAGACCGGCGTACCAGCGTTCATTCAGGCGGTATTCCATGTAACTGTAAACACCCGCCGCTTTTATCTGAAGGTCTGATTGCCTTTTATCCGCGTAAAACAGCGCCGACCGCCACAGGAAAGAGGTGTAATGTGAGCGATTCACCGGTTCCCAAAACAAGGTGGCATCCACACCGGCCAAAACCGTTGAAGCGTCTCGCCGCGGTAAACCGATGCGCCCGTCATTTGAACCGGACATGCCGCTGAGCCCCAGCTCAAAATAGGTGGCGTCGTTGATATCGTAATAATTTTTTAGATGAACTAACAAAGCCGGGAAAGAAAACGCTTCACCGCTGAAAAGTTGTTCGTTGGAACCGTTGGTCAGTTGCATGGTCAGGGTTTGCGCATCGGCCCAAATACCCGGCATCAGCCAATCGACGGAAATACCCGTTTGATTCAACCCTTCTTCCCCCAAAATAGTGGTTAAGGCAAGGGGATAATCATATTGATCGAGCGCATGATCGTGCCAGCGGTTGAGCACACCGAATTGCTGGCGGAATTTTCCGGC
This sequence comes from Calditrichota bacterium, assembly GCA_003696775.1. Lineage (GTDB taxonomy): Bacteria > Calditrichota > Calditrichia > Calditrichales > J004 > J004. Next base: position 4,030 of record RFFS01000136.1, on the reverse strand, counting down.
TGTCAGGGTGACCCCTTTTATCAGATTATTCCAGGTTACATATACTTCAGCGAACTCCACCCCTTCTTCGGGATTAAATTCCACCACCGCCTTGGCCAGGCTAAACGGGTCCAGCCCGGCCTGCACATGCAAGCCCAAAACCCGATAGCCCATGCCGCTACGTTCGGCATCGTTATATCCCTTGCCGTTTAAAACGGAAAGCGCATAAGCATCGCCGGTGAAACTCATTTCCGGATTAATGGCCTGCAGAGAGCGTTGCCCGGTACGAAACACCTTGTTTTTCGATTCGTCTTTTTGGCTGATGTTGGCTGCTTCCCCGGCTTCGCGGCGTAATTTTTCCAATGCATCCGCTTCTTGTTGTTGCTTAATGGAACGTATTTCTTTTTCCAGTTTTTGAATCCGCGCCTGTAAAGAATCCGCGGATACCCCCTGCCCGTAAGCGCAAAAGGCCCCAAGCAGCAGTAAGCTTACAATTTTGTACATGCGTATCCTGCCTTTTATAAAAAGTATGTGTTTTTTAAATATTAATAAGAATATTGGATATCGTTAAAGGACAGGCGGGGCACGGTTCCTATCGGAAAAGATATAAAAAGTATCTTGAGGTATTACAAGTTGTACAGCGAAACAGGGAGTCGAAAATAAATGTACATCCGGCAGTGAAACGGCGTCCGGTACCATATCCGTGTTAAATGTCAGCGACATCATTACAGCGGGGCAGGTGTCCGTTTCGCCCGCCTGGAAATCATGATGATGCCAATTGCCAAACAGGGTTGCCGCCAAAGTTACGGCAAAAATGAGCAGGATCTGTTTTTTATAATTGTATCGGGACATATATTGTTTGATAATGTTTTTCCGGATCGGCAAAATATACACAACCCGTCCAGACATTACAAATCATGGGTTTAAAAAAAAGGCGCCGCAAAGGCGCCTTTTAAGTATTTGGGGAAGTTACTTTCCGACACTATCGCCGCTGGTATTGCCACTATATTCAATATTGGAAATGGTCAGGCTCACATCCTTATCATACTGAAGCCCCCAGGCGGCGCTATTTGAAATACGGCTGTTTTGCAAAGTGGCTCCGGCTGCATATAAATATATCATCGCTTCACTGGCTGGTGACCCATATCCGCCGCCATATTCAAACACACAACGGTCAAATACCACTAGCGAACCATTAGCGGAACTTTTCAATTCCAAATACTCCCAATATCCTTTTTGCTCCACAGCGGAAGTAAAGCGGATCGAGTCACTATCTGTACCCTGTGCCAAAAGGCCACCACTGTTACGAACAGACATATATGCATCTGCGCCAAAGTTAATGACCGTACCGGCTTCTAAGGTTAGTACGGCATTATCCACATAGGCCCAGGATACAATATGATAAGGCACATCCTGTTTGAGCATGGTACCGCTATGACTCAATGTACCGGATCGAACCCGAATAGCGTCGTTGCTATTACCCGTATAGGTTCCGGTACCAATGTAGTCAATATTTTCAAATTCCGCCGTTATGGGCCATAAACAATCGGTAATGGTGTTTGCTTCCATATCAGGCTGGGCATCACTTCCTAATTCAAGACCACTGGCTTCCGTATGATGCAAAATGCTGTTTTTTAAAGTGGCACCGTTATTGATATAAAGCATCGCCTCGCTTTCTGGCGCACCGTACCCGCCACCGTATTCAAACACACAGTACTCAAAACGGGTATTAGATGAAGAAGCGCTGTTTTTTACTTCCAAGTAACTCCAAAAACCCGCTTGTTTGGTGAGAGATGTAAAATAGATGGAATCCGTCGCCGTGCCCACGGCATACAAACCACCTCCGTTACGCACGGATATATAGGCATCCTGATTTAACGCCAGTACAACACCCGGTTCCATTGTCACGGTACCACCGTCAATAAGCATAAAAGAATTAAGCGCGTAAGGGATATCCTGCTTTTTCCAGGTAGTATTTGAGAATATCGTACCACTATTCAGAATAATCTCATCCCGTGTATTGCCCGTGTAGCTACCCGTGCCGATGTATCCGGCGGAAGTCACATCGCCGATCATGGCCCTATAGGAAGCGGTGATCGTGTTGTTTTCAAAAACGGCCGTGGCGCTTTCTGTAAGTTCCACAGCTGCGGATTTACTGTTGCGGAAAATCGTATTTTGAAAAGTACCGCCGTTGGCTATATACACCATGGCCTCGGAATTTTGCGAACCATACCCGCCACCGTATTCTATAATACAATTTTTGAGCATGGTCTGAGCATCGGAAGCAGATTCCTTAAATTCAATATAGTTCCAATAACCGTCCTGCTTAACTTCACCCGTAAAGGTGATGACTTCATCCGTGCCATCGGCGATTAAACCGCCGCCATTTCGTATGCTTATATAGGCATTTTCGCCCAAAATAACAGTCGCGCCGGCTTCTATGGTAACCGTGGCGCCATCTATGATCACATATGATCCTATATAATGCGGTTTATCGCCTTTTGCCCAGACTTCATCACTTGTAATGGTTGCCGTATGACTGATCTGATTATCTTCAGGATTATCCACCGGATTTTTTAATTGATCACAGGAATAAAATAACATCATCGACAAAATACCAAACAGAAATAAATACTTATTCACGTCATATCTCCTTTTTTTGAATTCAACCCGATAAACCTAAACAGAACCGAATGCGATAAAGGTGTTTACGGTCCTTTTATAAAACCTCTTCGAAAAACGATGTAAGGAGCGATTCTAAATAAATACATCTTATAAAAAAGGCATAGCCGCCAGGTAAGCAGCTATGCCCTGATGATATATATACCGATTAATTTCCGAATTGTTTTATAAGTTGTTTATCCGACCGGTTTTATTTCATTAAAACCATGCGACGGGATTGTGAGAAATTTTCCGAATGCAAACGGTAGATGTACATACCGGAAGGCATTTCTTCACCGGCGTCGTTCCGGCCGTTCCATTGGACTTTATAGGAACCGGCTTCAATGACGCCTTCATACAAAGTTGCCACTTTTTGACCCAACAGGTTATGCACGGTAAGCTGGGCATGGATTGCGCCTTTGCGTAAAGCAGGCACGTCAAATGCGATGGTGGTTGACGGATTAAACGGATTGGGCCTGTTGGCATAAAGGGCAAAACGGGATGGCAGGACGGGATCAATCGGAAGTTCACCCGAAACCTGCGGCGTGGCTGAAACAGGCCCGTGTTCGGTGCGGATGCCGTTGTTATCCACATCAACAATTTTGTACCAATAAGTGTTGCCGTTGAACACATCACGATCAATAAAGGTATAGGTATGTGTTTCGTTGGAGGTGCCGGCCCCGCGCAATTCCGGTTTGCTGATATAGCTGTCCAGCTGACGATATCCTTCTTCCTTTTGGGTACTGCGTAAAACCACAAACCCCTGGTTTTCGATTTCCGACGCTGTTGTCCATTCCAGCTTCACCTGATTATTCCCGGCACGGGCAACAAAGGAGGTGAGTTCCACGGGTAGTGTCTGATCATTTACTCCATCGGAATTAAGCGCACCCTTAGTTTCCGTAAAAGGTCCGCCCCAGGTAAATTGGGAGTAATCAGTTCCACTTCCCAGTAATTGTAAACTTTGACCAACAGGAGTAGAACCGGTTTCACTTACACCAATATCCGTACTCTGAACCCCATTGGCCGGACCGTCCGTGGCCGTAAAAACTCCCTCATAACTCAAAAATTGAATTAAAACGCCATTTGTATCCAACGCCATTCCATCCGGAGATCCATTTTGAATACCGGAAATATCCTTATAATAAATTGTGAACCCGTCACTGGTAATACCCTGGGTAAAAGTAGATAAATTATGACTGCCATAGGATGTGCCATTACTACCATTGTACAAAGTAAGAGTTACCGTATTGACATTGGCACCCTGTGGAATGACAACTTCCACAAATTCACCTGTATCGCTACCACTATTATCATAATGGATTTCATTGATCCAATACGATTGGCCATTTACTATAAATGCAAAAAATAAAAAAAAGATGTAGAATTGCTT
>RFFS01000135.1 GCA_003696775.1 Calditrichota bacterium | reverse complement strand
GTAACCATAAAGGTTAATACCGGTGCCGTGTGGTCTTCCAGGCATAAAACGGTAAGGCCGTTGTCTTTGTGGGTGTATTCGGTAATGCCGGCGGATGTGCGTTGTTTGTTAAAACGGGGATGCATATGGAGTTCCTGTTAGAGATGGTTGTGAAAGATATAACGGTTTAAATTACGAAATTTGCAGGATTTTTGTAAACGGTTCACGGAAAATATTTTCCATATCGGATCCCCTGTAAAACAGTTTTAAAGTATTACTTCGTTGTGTTCCGGAAGATCATATAAATCATTAAAAATGCTGCCTTTGACTCGGGCAGCCATGTTCAAGCACAAATACCGATGAACGGTCCGTGACACTGATTGAGCATGAAAGACCTTGAAAAATTGGTTTCACCAAAATGATTTCGTACCATAGGGCGAATCGTAGTTTGATAATGCCATATTGCATGGAGATCAATGATTATGAATAACAACCCGGATGCACTCAAATATCCCATTGGGAAATTTAAAGCTCCCCGTGTGATCGATCATAATCATTTAAAAAGCTGGATAAAAATTATCAGAGATTTCCCCGAAAAAATTAAGCGGGAAGTGGGCAGTCTGAGTGATGGCGAGCTGGAAAAAAGATACCGTCCGGGCGGTTGGACCATCAGGCAGGTTGTTCATCACTGTGCCGACAGTCATATGAACAGTTTCATACGATTTAAGCTGACCCTTACGGAAGAAACACCCGTAATAAAACCTTATTATGAGAACCTGTGGGGCGAATTGGCCGATTCACAGAATTATCCTCTGGCAAGTTCATTAAAAATATTGGATGGATTGCATGACCGATGGACATGTATCCTGGAAAATCTAAGCGAAAAAGATTTGGAAAGGATGTTTGTACATCCGGAAACCAATGAACATATAAATTTAAAAACCAACATCTGCATCTACGCCTGGCATTGTGAACATCATTTGGCGCATATCCGTCTGGCCTTAAACAAACCTCTTGAGTAGGCGTATCGTCCGTTGGAAAAAAGTGAAAAAATTATTTGAAAAAGTAGATTCCACATTTTAAATTAAATGCTCGACTTTAATAATATCTCAGGAGCTGGTTTATAATGTATGCCATAGTTGAAATAGCCGGTCAGCAATTCCGCGTTTCGGAAAAGGATCGTATCCGTGTGCCTTTGCTGGATGTGGAAAGCGGCAAAAAAGTGGAATTTGACAATGTTCTGCTTTTTCATGACGCCAAGGACAAGGTCACCATCGGTACACCCACCGTGCCCAAGGTAAAAGTGACCGCGACGGTCGTTGAGCATGGCCGGGATAAAAAAATCATCGTATTTAAGAAAAAACGCCGTAAGGGATATCAAAAGAAGAACGGTCATCGTCAACATTTCTCTCTGATTGAGATCACGAAGATCGGCGCTGCCGCCGCCAAAGCTAAAAAAGCGGCGCCCAAGGCGGAGAAACCCGAAGAAACCAAGGAGGCGTAATGGCTCATAAGAAAGGTGTGGGTAGCTCACGCAACGGTCGTGACAGTAACCCTAAAATGTTAGGCGTTAAAGCCTATGGCGGTGAATATGTATCCGCCGGTTCCATTATCGTTCGTCAACGGGGTACCAAATTCCATCCCGGTGAAAATGTGGGCCGTGGCGGTGATGATACCTTGTTCGCCAAGATCGACGGCGTGGTAAAATTTGAGCGCAAAGGCCGCGATAGAAAGCAAGTAAGTGTTTATGCGGTAAATTAACGCTTATTCACCCTCAAAAAGTGTAAGGCCCTGTACATTTGTTCAGGGCCTTTTTTTTATGCCTTTTCTTTTCCGCGGGCATCGAGAAAGGCGACCACCGTTTCCGCGGCGTGCCGCGCGGCGCCCGGCTCACCCAGCAATTCCCGCAATGCGCGCAAGGCTTCCCGCCTGCCACGGTTGCCCTCCGGTGTCAAAAGCTTTTCCAGTTCATCGGCGGCCCGTTGGGCGGTGAAATCATGCTGTATCAATTCCACGGCTAACTCTTTCTCGCCTACAATATTAACCAGCCCGATATAGGGGATTTTAACCAGCAGCCGTCCCAAATAATAGGTGAGCGGATGCACCCGATAGACGATGACCATGGGCAGAGCGTACAGGCCGCATTCCAATGTAGCCGTGCCGGAGGCGACCAGGGCGGCATCATAACGGGGCAGGCATTCGGTGAATGGAGCCTTTATGAGACGGATAAAGGTGTCGGCGGTATTAAGGTGGCGGCGATACGCGCCTTCCGGCAGCGTATCCACGCAAACGATTTCCGCCTGATGGATACGGCCCCTGTTTTTTAAAAGACGCGCGGTGGCGATCATTTCCGGCAAAAGGGCGGCCACTTCCTGCGGGCGGCTGCCGGGCAACAATCCCAGGGTAACGTTTTGCGCGTCAAAGGGTTTGTCGTGTTGGGGTAATTCATGAAAATGCTTATCCAGCAAAGGATGCCCCACATAACGGGCCTTAACGTCATGTCGGGCGTAAAAACGTTCCTCAAAAGGGAAAAGAACCATCATCACATCCACATCGCGCCGGATGCGCTTGATGCGTCGTTTGCCCCAGGCCCAAAGCTGGGGCGAAATGTAATAGATGACGGGAATGCCGCGTTTTTTCAGCCAGCGGGCCATGCGCAAATTAAAGCCGGGATAATCCACCAAAATGGCGCATTGCGGAGTATCCTGTTCCGCGCGCTGTAAAAGCCTGTTTTTTACATGGTATAAAAAAGGCAGGTGACGGATGATCTCGCCCAGGCCTAAAAAGGACATCTCCTTTTGATGAATACAAATCTCCATGCCTTGTTCCTGAAGGGCCTCGCCGCCGATGCCCCAAAAGTGAAGGTTCGGGCGTAGTTTCCGTAATTCCGAAAGCAGTTCCGCCGCATGGTGATCCGCGGATATCTCGGCGGCGATAACCATAATATTGTCTGGCATCAAAAGGTTCCGTATTGGTGAAAAGGGCGTTTTATCATGGGTGAGTAAAAAAGGCTAGTCGTATAATACCGCGGAGAGATAACCGGTTACCGCGTTTTTTTCCGTACCCATATCGCCGGAGTTGCGGTAGAGCAGCACTTGCGACTTTTCCGCGCCCAACTGGCAGCAGGTCTGCATCAGGCAAATCGCGGCACCACCGCTGCTCATTTCGATAGCGCCTTCCTGGTAACGCCGGTTCAATTCATCCACCTGACATTTTTCCACCAGCCCCACCACTTCTTTATCCAGGCGGACCGCTTGTTGATATGTATGGTTCTGTGACAGGTTGGTGCTGGCCACAAACAGGACATTTTTGCCGTTGGCCACCTCCACCAGGGCGTCAGCCAGCAGGCGGATGTTTTCGGGGTCCTGATTGCCCATCATGATAGGCACCACCCGAAATTCATATAAAATTTGCTGAAGAAAGGGCAGTTGTACTTCAATACCGTTTTCATCGGCTTCATGACCAATATCGGAAATGATGATTTTATCGCTTACCCCGGCAATTTGCTGAATCAATTCCGTGGCAACGGGTACTTTGCCCATCGGCGTTTCGTAGGCTTCGCCGTTGAACAGGGAGATTTCTTCAAAATAGGTATGCTGGCTGGAGGATATAATGATGACATAATCAAAATCCTGATCAATGATCTGGCGATAGGAGCGGGCGGCCACGCCTCCGCTGCTGTAATAATCATCATTGGGAGCAATCAAACCATATACATGCCGGACATTTTCCAGCGGCGCCGCATTCTCCAGGAATACCGCCACTTCCCGTTCCAATATGGATTTTTGCTTGGAATAATATTTTCCGGCACAATAAGCGGGTCTGATTCTTTGGGACATGGTATTATAGTATCCGGTCTTAAAAAACATGAATTTCTACCTGAATATAAGCCTAATGGCATTTGTGAACAACCGAAACTGGTAAAATTTATGCACACATTCCTGACCGTACCCGGGATACAGATAAAGCATAATACCAGTCGGGACGGAAAGGTCTGTATATTTCATCCAATCATAACAACAAGTATGCCACAACATTTGATAGTCGTCTCTTTTTATCCTGGGCATAAGATTAAAAAAAGATTTTGAAGTCCGTATCGGCCTAAAAAAAGAGTAGTTTGAACAATACGGAATAATCTTTTAACTTTTAAAATTGTATATGCATTATATTGAGCCACGGCCATCGGGGCTGTAACCTTATAAACTTACTTACATCATAAAGGTAACGAATTGGACGAACGGGCAATCATAGAACGCGCCAAAGCCGGTGATCCGCAGGCGCAAAGCATTTTGGTGAACCGCTACAGCAAACGGGTCTATAACCTGGCCCTGCGTATCTTGCGTAACCGGGAAGAAGCCGAAGATGTGTTGCAGGAAACCTTTTTAACCGTTATAAACAAACTGGATACATTTGACGGACGCAGCAGTTTTTTTACATGGGTGTACCGCATTGCCACCAATGCCGCATTGATGGTGTTGCGCAAAAAGAAAATCCGCCGCGCCAACTTTCGCGATAATGATCTTGATCCGGAACAAATACAACTCACCAATACGGTTGACTGGAGCCAGGACCCGACGGCCAGTATCGAGAATAAAGAAATTAAGCAACGGATTGACGAAGCTTTGAATACCCTGAAGGAAAAATACCGCACGGTTTTTGTGCTGCGAGACATTGAAGGATTGAGTACCCGTGAAACGGCGGAGATTCTGGATATCACGGAAGAAAATGTAAAAATTCGCTTGTTGCGCGCCCGCCAGGCTTTGCGTAATTATTTGTCGGAATATTTTGATGAGAGGGTGGCAGGATGAAGAAAAAACTGAATGCCGAAGAACATTTGAAATTACTCCAGGAACATTTGTGTGACGACCTGGACAACGCGGCCTGCGAGGAACTGCTGGATGTTTTACGGACCAGCAAAGAATGCCGCGTCTATTTTGATACCATCAAAAAAACCGTGGTGTTGTGCCGCGAAAACGACTGTCCGGAAGACCTGCCGGAAGATATCAATCAACGATTATTCGAACGGCTCGGCCTTGCCGACGCAAAAAAGAAACCAAACACATCACAAGATTCCCAAAAAGAGGTTTAAGATGAAATTAGATGCCAAATGGATGACTGTTATCGCCGCCATTGTTGTGCTGGGCGGCCTGATATTTTATACCAGTAACGATATGTCCGGCGCCCCCGAACAACCGGCGGCCCGGGCCACCACCAATTCCAATCAGGCGGCATCCGCAGATGATGCCCTGGTGCCCGCGCCGGATTTTACACTGAACGACATCAACGGCAACCCCGTAACCCTCAGCGATTACAAAGGGAAATTGGTGTTTGTCAATTTTTGGGCAACCTGGTGCCCGCCCTGCCGCGCGGAAATTCCCGCTTTTGTGGAATTAATAGACAAATACGGTGATCAGGGTTTTGCCATCCTGGGCATCTCCGTGGATAAACCGGCGGATGTGGAAAAAATCCCCTCCTTTATGAAAAAAATGAAAATGAATTATCCCGTTCTGATCGCCAGTGGCGACGTGGTGCAAAATTACGGTGGGATATCCAGCATTCCCACAACATTTGTGATCAATAAAGAAGGCAAGGTGCTGGGACGCATCGTCGGTTCCCGATCCCAGGATATGTTTGAAAGCATCATTAAAAAGTATTTGTAAGCCGGAGTATGCACCTTAATATTGCTTTTGAATCCTTTCGTCTGGATAACGGATTAACCGTCATTTTACATCGCGATACGACCATACCCATTGTGGCTGTTAACCTTTGGTACAATGTGGGGTCATGGAATGAAAGGCCGGGTAAAACCGGCCTTGCTCATTTATTTGAGCATATGATGTTCCAGGGCACCCGACAGGTACCCGGGGAGATGTATTTTCGTCTTATTCAAAGCCGCGGCGGCACCATGAACGGCGCCACTTCCTTTAATCGAACCACCTATCACGAAACGTTGCCGAGTCATCATCTGGAAATGGCTCTATGGCTGGAAGCGGACCGCATGCGGTCGCTTGCCGATGCTTTAACTCAGGAAAAGCTGGACAATCAGCGTAGCGTGGTTAAAAATGAACGGCGGCAACAAGTGGATAACCAGCCCTACGGGTTGTGGCTGGAAAAAACACTGGAAATGGCCTATCCCGGGGAGGCGCCCTATCATTGGCCGATCATCGGCTATATGGATGACCTGGATGGAGCTACGCTCGATGATGTACGCGCCTTTTTTTATGACTATTACTGTCCGGCAAACGCTTCTCTGGTGATAGCCGGTGATATGGATACCGACCAGGTGAAAAAATGGTTGGATCACTATTTTGGAGATATCCCTTCCGGCGCCAGGGCCGTGGAACCCCGTTGGACATGGCATGTAAACGGAACGGGTGAAAAACGCATGATACTGACCGACCGTGTGCATCTGCCCCGCCTGCATATCAGTTATCATGTGCCGGGTCTGGAAGAGGAATCTTTTACCACCGCGGAAATTCTCAATGCCATACTGAGTTCCGGGAAAAGCAGCCGGTTGTATGACCAGCTTGTTTTCCGGCGTCCCGTCGCGCGTGAAGCCTATAGTTTCCTGTTGCCCCTGCTACGTTCCGGACTATTGGTGTTTATTGCCACACCGCTGCCCGAAACCTCCGTCGGGCAGGTGGAAACAGCCTTGCAACAGGAAATAGACCGGTTGTGTCAGGATGGTGTCACGGAAAACGAATTGCATCGCATCAAAAATCAATTGACGGCCTATAAAGTACGGGAACTGCAAAACGTTGAATACATCGCCAACAGTCTCAATCAGCATCATTCACTGTTCGGTGATCCGGAAAGAATCAATACGGAATTGGAAAAATACCGTTCGGTGACCCGGGAACAGGTGGAAGCGTTTGCGCGTCGTTACTTACACAAAGATAACCGGGTGGTGCTGACCATTCTGCCCGGAACAGAGGAAAAGCTATGATGACCCATATCCCCCGTTCCCAGCCGCCCCGGCCATTTAATTTTCCGCATTTTCAAACATTCAAACTGAGTAACGGGCTGGAGGTATGGTACGCGCGGCACAGTAAATTGCCATTGATCAGCGCCCGATTGGTTCTCTTTAACGCCGCTCTTGAAGAACCCGCCGGAAAGGAAGGTATTGCCTCTTTTACCGCCGACATGCTGGATGAAGGCGCCGGCCCGTACGATGCCGCGGCTTTTTCAATGAAGTTGGAAAATTCGGGCATCCATTTTCATCCGCATGCCGATTTCGACGCTGCCCATATCTCTCTAAATACATTGACCGAATTTGCAGGCCAGGCATTTACTCTGTTGAAAGATGCCGTCAGTGCCCCGCGTTTCGCGTTAGAGGATGTGGAGCGGGTACGCGCCCTGCGTGTGGCCCATATTATGCAACAGGCGGATCAGGCTGAATATATTGCCTGGCGGTTCCTGACCGGTTCACTCTATAACGGGCACCGTTACGCGCTATCGGCCATGGGGCGCCTGACGCATAATCAGGCATTGAAACAATCCGACCTGGTGGCTTACCATCGGCGTATTTACCAGCCGTCCCACGCAATTCTGGTTGTGGTCGGCGATCCGGAAGATGACCGGATTAGGGACATTTTGGAAGAAACCTTGGGACAATGGCCGAACCATACCACGCGCCTGTTTGAATCGACGCCTTTTACCAAACAACCTCCGCAACGTCTTTTTATCCATAAGCCCGGCGCGCAACAGACGGAAATATTGTTGGGGCATTATGGCATCGATCGTCTGGATAAGGATTATCTCCCGACATTGTTGGCCAATCAGGTGTTGGGCGGTTATTTTTTATCACGGCTGAATATGAATCTGCGTGAAGATAAAGGATATACCTACGGGATTGAGTCGCGTTTTAACGTGCGCCGGTTGCCGGGGCCGTTTTATATCAGCGCCTCGGTACAGACGGATAAAACGGAGCAGGCGCTTTTTGAAATTGAAAAAGAAATCCGCGGCCTTCTGGAAAAGCCGGTGACCGAAGAAGAACTGGAACAGGCCCGGGGCTATTTAAACGGTGTTTTTCCCATCGCTTTCGAATCGGGCGCGCAAATTGCTTCCGGGCTATCCAATATAGCCCTGTTTAAGCTGCCGGATGATTATTACCGCACGTTCCGGGCGTCTTTGGCCAGGGTTACCCCGGAACAGGTACACAGGGCTGCCCGGACACACATCCGCCCCGAAGACCTGCATGTGGTGGTGGTGGGCGACCAAAAAAGTATGTCCGCGGCCTTTTTGAAAACTTTTGACAAGATTGAAACGGACGCGCGTCTTGTCTGACCTCTGGACAAAGGCCCGTATTGTTTGTTATATTGGCTAAACGCAGTCAATAAACATTTTTCCGGTGACCATGGAACACACCTTTCACAGCATGGGCAATATAGAATTGTTGAGCAGCCGCCCCGTGGTGGTTTTTGCTTCCCGCCAGACTCCGACGGAATTAACAGCTTTAACGGATGATTTGGCCCGCGCGCTGTCCCAAAAAGGACTCACCGTCATGAGCGGCTGGCAGTCACCTTTGGAAAAGCGGTTTTTAAAAGTTTTTCTGAAAGGCGGACAGGGCGCCGTGATCTGGGTGCGCGCCTCTTCACTGGAACCGCGCATGCGCCGATATGTGCCCGAAGTCTGGTGGCGGCGGGATGCCTGCCTGATGATGGCGCCCGAGGGCGCAAGCGCGCGCCCCACGGATAAGGATATCAATCACCGTGATGCCCTGATATTGGAACATGCCACTTCCGTACTGTTTCTAAGCATCACCGCCGGTGGCCGTCTGGAACGGTTAGGCGCCGGCCTGCTACAAAAAAAATTCCCGCTCTTTATTGTCCGGCATCCGCATAACAGACCCTGGATGGAACAGGGCATGCTTCCCGTGCTTCCAGATGAGCCTTTTACGCTTTTTACGCGTTAAGCTCCGTTTTTTTTCCAAGGTATCGCACGATAAGATACAAGGCCCCCGTGCTTACAACGAGTTCCCATCCGCTGCTCAGTCCAAAACCGGCCGGTATAAAACCGAATACAATGGATACGGCCGCCACCACCAAAGCGTAAGGCATCTGGGTACGTACATGATCTATGTGATCGGAACCCGAGGCCATGGACGACATGATGGTTGTGTCGGAAATGGGTGAACAATGGTCGCCGAAAACCGAACCGGCCAGCACCGCCGCGATGGAACTGAGCATGATATGCTGTTGATGCAGAGCGTCGATGGCGGCATCGGCCAGGGGGAGTTGATGAGCGATAGGGATGACGATGGGCGTGAGAATGGCCATGGTTGCCCAGGAACTTCCGGTGGAAAACGAAATGACGCCCGCGATGATGAAGGTGACCAGCGGAATCCAATGGGAAGAAAGCAGGCCGCTGCTGATGTTGACCACCCAATTGGCTGTTTGCACATCGTTACAGACATTGCCGATGCTCCAGGCCATAACCAGAATCAGGGCCGCGAGAACCAGAGCCTTGACGCCGCCCACCCAGGCGTTAATCGCTTCGCTCAGAGTCAGAATCTTTTGGGCCAGCACCATGATAATGGCCACAAATGTACCGAGAAACGCACTCCATAATAACACCTTAAAAGAATCTCCTGCGCCGAAAACCGTGCTGATATAATGGATCAGACTGTCTTCGGGCATGCGGGGGCCGGTCGCCGCCCGTCCCGTTAGCCATAACCCTGTGATTGTGGTGGCAATAACCGTAAGAATGGGTATCAGAGCGTTATACCAACGCAGAGGCGTTCCGGGACGGGCCAGTAGTTCCTGTGCGTCCATATCGGCCAGGGGGACGGCGGTATCGGACAGTATTTTGTTGTGATGTCGCGCGCGTTGTTCCGCCCGTAACATCGGGCCGAAATCCCGCCCTAAAAACCCGATAAAAAAAGCAAAGACCAGGGCCAAAATCGGATAAAAGGAATAGGGAATGGTCTTTAAGAATACCAGGTAGGTGTTATCGGTTAATCCCAATTGACCGTAAGCCTGACCGATAAGGCTGATCTGATAACCGATCCAGGTGGATATCAGGGCGATGGTGGTGATGGGGGCCGCGGTGGAATCCACCAGATAGGCCAGCTTCTCACGGCTGATTTTCAGCTTGTCGGTGAAAGGGCGCATGGTATTACCCACGATGAGCGTGTTGGCGTAATCATCAAAGAAGATCAAAATGCCCATGGCCCAGGTAGCCAACTGGCCGCGCCGGTAGCCGGAAGCATAGCGCGAGAGCATTTCCACAATGCCCTG
>RFFS01000134.1 GCA_003696775.1 Calditrichota bacterium | reverse complement strand
TGGTGCCGCGTATGATTGAAGAATTGAAAAATCGTTAACACGCCTTATACTCCCCCGCCACCGGGGGAGTTTTTTTATATATCCCTTTTTTCAAAGTGCTCTAACGCCCAAATCAATGGTAATACCATTAACAGACTTAATAAAATCACTGCCGTGCCGTAGTCATACTTTCCATTTACCACATCCACCGGCTGATACCAGTGAAACAGGCTCCACGGCTTTAGAAAATCCGCCTGTTCCCACACTTTTACCAGAGCATCGAAAATAAAAGCCGACAATAAAAAACCGATACTCCAGGCCATGGCCCTGCCCCGCGCGGAAAAAAGCGTGGCCAGCGCCGTTACCATGCTGTTAACGGCGGTAAAAAAAAGCAGGCCGGTCAACACAATGCGCCACAGATCCTGCCACGGCAGACCGTCTTTCAGCCCGCTCATTTGTTGGGTCACCATGCTACCGGTCATCATCCCGGCAAAAATGAGCGTGTGGGCAAACAGGGTAAATAGCCAGGCACTGCCCACCAGCCGACGTTTGGGGAAAATTCGCAGAGCCAGTATTTCTACCGAACGGCCTTCTATTTCACCGGTTATAAAACGACTGCTGATGGCCACGGGGACAAAAATCAATACAAACAACATGGACGGATGTGTGAAACCGAACGCCAGGAACTGTTGCGCGGAAAAACCGGCGCCGGTTAAACTTAAAAAGCGCCGAAACACCGGTGGCATCAGGGTCATATACGCTTCCATTAGTTCCCGGAGGGAAGAACTGGAAAGGATAAAGGTGTATAGGGACTGCCAGGCGGCGGCGATTAGTATAAGCAGGGGCAGGATGCGGCGTTGGCTCCGCGCGATGCGTGCAAATTGACGGATGGATATCACGAGACAGTCCCCTCTCGTCGGTAGTAATCCATGAAAAATGCTTCGAGCGGGGATTCGGGGACATCGATTTGTTGAACCGGCAACCCGGACAATTGCGGCCATAAGGGGGCGATAGACCCCCGATAATGCAGATACGCTTCATCCGACGCCAACCGTTCCCAATGGGCCTCCGGCATTTCCGGTAAGACATCCGGCGGTCGTGTAAACACAAATCGGATTTTATGCTTCAGCCGGTTTTTCAACGCATCCAGGGCTTCTTCAACAATCAGCCGACCCGATTTTATAATGCCTATGTAATCACATAGCCGTTCCACCTCCGGCAGATTATGGGATGAAAAGAAAATCGTCCGACCCCGTTTTTTCAATCCCAGCAGCCATTCATACAAACGCATTTGAATGGCCGGGTCCAGTCTTTCCGAGGGTTCGTCAAGAATCAACAGCTCCGGATCATGCTGCATCGCCTGAATAAGCAGAAGCTTTTGTTTCATGCCCTGTGAATAATAGCGCACTTTTTTATTCAAATCATCCGCGCTCATTTTAAGGGCCTCACACAAGGGTTTACGTAAAACGGCCGGGCCGGACAAAAAGCCCTGATAATATTCCAGCGTTTCCAGTCCTGTTAATTCATCATATAATCGGATTTCGCCTGGCGCATAACCTATGCGTGGCGCGACAGCAGCAAAAGCGCTTAACGGTTGGTTTAAAACATGGATAGTCCCGCTATCGGCTTTATGCAAATTAAGCAGCATCCGTATGGTAGTGGTTTTGCCCGCGCCGTTGGCGCCGAGATACCCGTATATGCTACCCCGCGGCACATGGAGATTTACGGCATCCACAACGGTTCGCCCGGCATACACCTTGGTAAGCTGACGGGTTTGGATGGCCGGTTCACTCTTCATACTATAAGTTCCGTAGGGATAATTAATTTCTTTGCAAATGGGACGAAAACCCTTAACAAACGTTTCATTTATTTTTAGCTTTATTAGCCGGGATGCTTTAAATTTACGGATTTCCAGCCTATCAAAAAAGGAGAACCCTAATGGCCTTTAATATAGATATGATTAAGAAGGTTTATGACGGCCTGCCCGCCCGTATTGAACAGGCGCGGAAAGTTGTTGGCCGTCCCCTGACCTATACGGAGAAAATACTGTACAGCCACCTGTATGACGGAGCGGCTCAAAAGACTTTCCGCCGGGGTGAGGATTATGTGAATTTCGCACCGGATCGCACCGCCATGCAGGATGCCACCGCGCAGATGGTTCTGCTGCAGTTTATGCTGGCGGGACGCAAAAAAGTGGCTGTTGCCTCGTCCATTCACGCCGACCACCTGATCCAGGCGGAAGCGGGCGCCCATACGGACCTGCAACACGCCATTGAGTTCAACCGTGATGTGTATGATTTCATGGCCACCGGCGCCAAAAAATACGGCATCGACTTCTGGAAAGCCGGCGCGGGCATCATCCATCAGGTGATTCTGGAAAATTACGCCTTTCCGGGCGGTTTGATGATCGGGTCCGATTCCCATACGGTCAACGCCGGCGGATTGGGCATGATTGCCGTGGGCGTGGGCGGCGCCGATGTGGTGGATGTGATCGCCGGCATGCCCTGGGAACTGAAATTCCCGAAACTGATCGGCATTAAGCTAACCGGAAAATTAAGCGGTTGGGCCTCCGCCAAGGATGTCATCCTGAAAGTTACCGGCATGTTGACCGTAAAAGGCGGCACCGGATACATCGTGGAATATTTCGGCGAGGGCGCGCAATCGCTCTCCTGTACAGGTAAAGGCACCATCTGTAACATGGGCGCGGAAATCGGCGCCACCACTTCCACCTTTGCCTACGACGCCTCCATGTCCGAATATCTGGCCGGAACCGGACGCGCCGATGTGGCGGAAATGGCCGATGCCATTGCCGAACACCTGACCGCCGACGCCGATGTTTACGCCAACCCGGAAAAATATTTCGACAAAGTGCTCGAAATTAACCTGGACGAACTGGAACCGCATATCAACGGGCCGTTTACACCGGATCGCGCCACACCGATTTCCAAATTCGCCAAGGAAGTGAAGAAAAACGACTGGCCGGAAACGCTTTCCGTGGGGCTGATCGGCTCGTGTACCAACTCTTCCTATGAGGATATTACCCGCGCCGCTTCCGTGGCACGCCAGGCCGTGGATAAAAAACTGAAAGTGAAAGCCGAGTTCACCATCACCCCCGGTAGCGAGCAGGTACGTTACACCGCCGAAAGGGACGGTTACTTAAACGACTTTGAAAAAATCGGCGGTTTGGTACTGGCCAACGCCTGCGGTCCCTGCATCGGCCAATGGAAACGCCACAACGCCGAGAATCTCGGTAAAAACGCCATCATCACATCCTTTAACCGTAACTTCTCCAAGCGTAACGACGGCAATCCCAACACTCACAGTTTCGTCGCCTCGCCGGAGCTTGTTACCGCCATGACCATCGCCGGTGACATGACCTTTAATCCGCTGACAGATACGCTAATAAACGAAGAAGGACAAGAGGTAAAACTGGAAGAACCCAAAGGATTGAATCTGCCGCCCAAAGGGTTTGAAGTAAAAGACAACGGTTATCAGGCGCCGGCCGAAGACGGCAGCGATATCGAAATCAAGATTGCCGAAGGTTCCAAACGGCTGCAATTGCTTAAACCGTTTGATCCGTGGGACGGTAAAAACATCATGGGGATGAAGCTGTTGATTAAAGCCAAAGGCAAATGTACCACCGACCACATTTCGCCCGCCGGGCACTGGCTGTTTTACCGCGGTCATCTTGACAACCTGTCCGCCAATACCCTTACGGGAGCGGTCAACGCTTTTAACGGCGAAACCAACAAGGTTAAAAATCAACTGACCGGCGCCTACGATGAAGTGCCCAAGGTTCAACGTGCTTATCAAAAGGCCGGTGTACCGACCATCGTTGTGGGTGACGAAAATTACGGTGAAGGCTCTTCCCGGGAGCACGCCGCCATGCAGCCGCGATATCTGGGTGTTAGGGTGGTGCTGGTGCGCTCTTTTGCCCGTATCCATGAGACGAATCTCAAAAAGCAAGGCATGCTGGCCCTTACCTTTGCCGATCCGGCCGATTATGACAAAATTCAGGAAGATGATACCATCGATCTGATCGATCTGACGGAATTCGCGCCGGGACGCCCCATGACGCTGGTTCTGCATCATGCCGATGGGAGTGAAGAGACAATCAAAGCCAATCATTCCTATAATGATGTGCAGATTGCCTGGTTTAAAGCCGGCTCGGCCCTGAACCTGCTGCGTCAGCAAAACCAATAACAATAATCTAAACAGCACAAGCCCCGTCTTTGGCGGGGCTTTTTTTATTCCAACGTATTCCGGATATTTTCCATTTCCCGGATTATCTTTTCCAGTTCAGGACGCCGTTTTTTTATGAAACGTCGTCGGCCGTACATCCCCATTCCCCAAAGCCAGGCATAGGATAGTGCCCAGGCGCCGTATAGAAATAGAGGCTCTTCGGACTTTAACACATCGGCCAGGTAAAATGTCAGGATCACGGCAAGCAACAACAGATACAACGGCATATAGATGCCTTCCAACCAAAGAGTTGTTTTCAGTTTTTTAATGACTTTATTCGAAAACCCCAGTACATCTCTGTTAAAATCCAGCCGCCGCCAAAATAACGTCCGGTACCAAAACATGACCAGCGTCAATGTCATTAAAACCATCAATGCAAGAATAGACGTGTAAAACAGCCAACCCTGTTCTTTAAAAACGGTATAAATAACACCCATCACAATGAATGTTAAGGCAAAAGCCACGCTTACTTTCAAATTTTCAAAAACCGTTTTTTTATGAAAAGAGCGTACTTTTGCCATCAAGGAATCATCCGTGTTTTTACCATTGTTTTGAGGCGCTTGCGGCGTACTTTTCCAGTCTTGTATAAATGTATTGAAATCATCCATTGTTATATACCTTCATTAATTTTGTTTTGGCGCGATTCATTTTCACACCCACATGATTAACGCTTATCCCCATAATTTTGGCTATCTCCTTATAAGATAATTCTTCCAGATAAAAGCCGATCAGCATACGATCGGCTTCGGGTAATTGGCGAATAGCCCGGTGCAGTTTTTCCAGACGTTGTTCCTGTTCCTTTTTTTCAGCGATGGTATCCGTAGCCGCCATGCCATCATCCGCGGGCAGGGCCCCGCCGATAATTTTTTGATCCCTTTTGTGACGGCGGTTATGGGACAGGGCGGTGTTGACCGTGACACGATAGACCCACGTACCGATATCCGACTCCTTTCTGAAACGATCCAGGCTTTGCCATAGATGCAGCAAGACTTCCTGATACAAATCATCCCTTGCGGATTTATCATAAACCATCGCGTAACACAGACGGTATATCTTACCGCTGTATTGTTTTAGAACATCATGAAACAGTTTTTCTTTTTTATTCATGGGGAATCACTTCAAGGTTATTCGCGAAGCATTCAGAAATTGCGTAACGGTTTCCCAAAAGACCTGTGGTTGATCCAGCATGACAAAATGCCGCGCCTGATCCACGCACGTTAGTTTAAGACGACTCACACCGGCGTATTGTTGATTGTACAACGCCAATTTTTTATCCCGTGTCAGCCCGCTCAGCGCATCGCTGTTTTCATCCCAGGAGGTGATCACCAACACCGGCAGGGTAATCCGATTAAGCAGCGGACGCAAATCACGGCTCATGATTTCGTACATGGTCATCCCCATGGTCCGCCGGTCGGATAACACCGATTGTTCCAAAACCCGTTGGCGGGCCTGCTCATCACGGATCATCCCCTGTAAAATCATTTTTTGAGTGGCATAAACCGTAGCGCTATCCATGTGTGTATAGTAATCTTTATATTGTGCAAAGGCCTTTCGTGCCATTTCTTCCGTCATGGATGGATTATGCAAAGCCGGCAAGAAAGGCACGGCATCCACAATAACCAGCCGATCCACGATATCCGGCACCTCCGCGGCCATCCACATGCCGAGGAACCCGCCGATACTGTGACCGATGATCACACTGTTTTCCGTGGCATGGGCGCGGATATAGCTTTTTAAGGCGTTTTTTACCGGTACAAGGATCGAGTCGGAGGATAAGGGCGGCACACCGGCATAGCCGGGCAAAGTAAAAGTATAAACCGTATAATCCCTTTTAAAATGTTCAACCGTTTCCCGCCATACATCACCGGAAGAGGTGGCGCCGGGAATTAAAAACATGGCCGGCCCCTTGCCGGCAACCGTCACCTGAAAAGCCTGAGGACTTTTTCCCCACACCACTTGTAAAGATAATACAACAGTAAGACATATATATAAAAGTCCGCGCATAACTCAACTCCTCATTTTTTGAATGATACACACCCCTTTAGTGTCGTAAATAAAAATTTATTACACCCTTATTTTTATGGTTAATTAATAACCAACACTATCGAAAAAGTTATTTTCCTTTACACAGCAATCGAAATCAAAAATATGCGAAATTATAATGCACTTTTTAGGAGTTAATAATGAATCGCTTATCCATTCAATCCAAACTTGTTATTTCATTTGTAGCCATCGCTTTTTTGGCGATCGGCATAACCGGTTATTACAGTTACAGCAATGCGAAACAGGCGCTCGAAGAACAGGCGCTGGCGCAGCTTTCGGCACTGCGTACAACTAAAAAATATCAAATTGAACGTTACATGAATGAAATTCATAAACTGATGGCCACTCTTTCGGAAACGGAAGCCACCGTAAATGCCATGAAAGGTTTTTCAAAAGGTTTTCGCTTATTTAGTAATACGGTAATTTCATCCGATGAAAACGCCGCCCTGCACCAACAATACGCCCGGGAATATCTCAGCCGGTTAAACAAAAACACCGGCAAAAGCTATTCCCCGGAACAATTTTTACCAGAATCCGTCCAGGCCAGATATCTTCAATATCAATACATCGTTGCCAACCCGAATCCCACGGGCGAAAAACATATCATGGACGCCGCATCCGATGGCAGTTATTACAGTGAAGTGCATAAAAAATATCATCCCCTGTTTCGCTCTTATCTCGAAAAATTCGGATTATATGACATTTGCCTGGTCGATAACAAAACCGGTGATATCGTCTATACGGTATTTAAAGAGGTGGATTATGCCACCAATTTGTTAAACGGCCCCTACCGTAACACCAATTTGGCGGAAGTTTTTAAACGGGTAAGTGCCGCTTCTTCCGCGGATATAACGGAAATTGTGGATTATAAATTTTATGACCCATCCTATGGCGCGCCGGCTTCCTTTATCGCTTCGCCTGTTTTTGACAACGGTGTTCAAATCGGTGTGCTTGTCTTTCAGATTCCCATAGATGAAATA
Source organism: Calditrichota bacterium (assembly GCA_003696775.1). Lineage (GTDB taxonomy): Bacteria > Calditrichota > Calditrichia > Calditrichales > J004 > J004. Next base: position 3,161 of record RFFS01000134.1, on the reverse strand, counting down.
AACGCCGTCATGTCCAACAATCAAAATTGGAAAGACGTGGGATTGGGGAAAACGGGCGAGGTATTCTTAGTGGGGAATGATTATAAAATGCGCAGCAATTCCCGTTTTCTTATTGAAGATAAACAAAATTACCTGCAGAGCCTGAAGCAGGCCGGATATGATGAAGGTGAAATAAAAAAAATCGACTTTTACGGGAGCACATTGTTGCTGCAGAGTATAAAAACCGAAGCCACCGAAGATGTCTTTAAGGGACATAGCGCCAATAAAATCATCAACGATTACCGGCATGTCGATGTGTACAATTCCTACAGCCCGTTGGACATAAAGGGTGTGAACTGGGCCGTGATCGCCAAGATCGACGTGGATGAAGCGCTGGCATCGGTTCATAAGTTCCGTAACTATATGCTTGTATTTGCAATTATTATGTTACTTGTAGCGGGCATGGGCGCTTTTTGGTATGGGCGCCGTTTCAGCCGGCCCATCACGGAAATGTCCAATGTGGCTCAAAGGATCGCCGAAGGGGATATTCATACCTCCGTGGATTATCAAAGCGGCGACGAACTCGGTGTTTTGGCCGACTCTTTCCGCGAGATGGTACAGGCGCTGAGTGTCAAAACGAAAATCGCGACAGCCATCGCACAGGGCAATGTCCATGTTGATTTTCCCAAAATGTCGCCAACCGATAGGCTTGGCCTGGCCATGCGCGACATGGTGGACAAAATCAAGCAGGTCATAAACCGCATTCAAAATACCATCGAAAACCAGAAACAGGGAACACTCTCGGCGCGCTGTGACGACACCGATCTGCAAGGCGCTTATGCCCAACTGATCCGGGGTGTAAACGACACGTTGGATACCGTCATAAATCCGTTAATCAGAACCAAAAACGTTATCACCGAATACGCGGCGGGAGATTTTACGCATACCATGAATGCCTTACCCGGTGAGCAAAAAATGCTTTCCGATGCCCTGAATGGCATCCGGGCCAATTTAATGGCGGTCATCGATGAGGCCACCCGCCTGGCCGAGGAAGCGCAACAGGGCCATCTAAAATACCGCGGCGACCAGGAAAAATTCAGCGGCGCGTATAAAAATATCATCGGGGAATTTAACAAAGCGCTTGATGCCGCCATGGAACCGGTCTCCGAGGCGTTAAATATTTTAAACCAAGCCGCCGCCGGCGATCTTTCCGTTCGTGTTACCGGCACGTATCGCGGGGATCACAGCAATCTTAAAGAGGCGCTCAACCGCACCCTTTCTTCCCTGGACGAGGCTTTGGGGCAGGTGTACAATGCCGTGGAACATGTGAATGTGGGCTCTTCCCAGGTATCCGACAGCGCGCAGGCTGTTTCCCAGGGCGCCACGGAACAAGCCAGCTCACTCGAAGAAATTTCCGCCTCCATGACCGAAATCAACTCACAGGCCCGTTCCAACGCCGAAAACACCGGCAAGGCCCAGTCCATTTCCGAAGAGACCAAATCTTCCGCCGACCAGGGTCATGTTTATATGCAAAAAATGATGGCTTCGATCAGCAACATCAATGATGCCTCACAGGAAATTTCCAAAATTATCAAGGCCATCGACGAAATCGCCTTTCAAACCAATCTGCTTTCATTGAACGCCGCGGTGGAAGCGGCACGCGCCGGTGTGCATGGCAAGGGTTTTGCCGTTGTGGCCGAAGAAGTGCGCAACCTGGCCCAGCGCAGCGCCAGGGCCGCGCGCGAAACCGCCGAACTGATCGAAGGCAGTGTGGGCAAAACCCGTGAAGGATTGGAAATTGCCAACCAGACCAAAGACGCCTTTGAACAAATCATTTCCGGCATCACACAAACCAAAGACCTGATAGACGAGATTGCCCTGGCCTCCCGGGAACAGGTTAGTTGCATCGAGCTAACCACTCTGGCATTGGAACAAATAGACAAAGTGACACAAGCCAATACGGCCAGCGCCGAGGAAAGCGCCGCGGCCTCCCAGGAATTGCACCGTGAAGCCACCGAACTGGAAAAAATCGTCTCCCGCTTTACCCTTTCCACGGTGGAACTACGGTCGTTTGTCAGGAAAACAGAACCCGTTTCGTCCTCCCGGACAACCGATACAGCCGAACCCGAGTCCCGGGAATCCATACCGCAAATTATCCTCGACGAGCAGGAAGAAAATGCCGCGATGGAAATCGATTTATCCGATCATGATTTTGGAGATTTTTAAGGAGTACACCATTAAATATTTAACACTCATAATAGCTTTGTTTTGCACCACATCTTACAGCATCGCTCAGGAGTATGAGCTGGGCGTGGATGTGGTCAGCCGTTATGTATGGCGCGGCGTGGATCTGGCCCCCGGGGCCGCCATGCAACCCGCTTTCTCGATTAGCGCCGGGGGTTTTTCCGTCGGTAGCTGGGCGTCTTATGCCATTTCACCGCAGGCCGCCGGCGCGGATGAACATGACTTTTGGGTCTCCTACGCCTTCGGCCCGGTAACGTTGACCGCCACGGACTATTATTTCCCCGGCAGCAATGCCCGTTTTTTCAATTACGATAATAATGGAAAAGGCGCACATGTACTGGAAGCCGCGGTAGGCTATGAGGGCCCTGTTTCCCTGTTGTTTGCCGCCAATGTCTATAACGACACGGAAAACTCGCTTTACATGGAAATCGGCTGGGAATCGGAAAGCGGAGTGGGACTGGCCGCGGGCATTACAAAAGGAACCAGCGCCTGGTACGCAGTATCCGGCGATGGCCTGGCAGTGACCCATGTGACCGTGCGTTATCAGCGCGATATAAAAATAACACAGGATTTCAGCCTGCCCGTTTCCGGTCAGATCATTGTGAATCCCACATTGGAAAAAAGTTTTTTTGTGGTCGGATTTTCTCTTTAAGCCCGTTTGAATCAAGCCGTCGGCCCATGGTCGGCGGCTTTTTATAAGGTTCAAAGCGTTTGTTTTTACATACCTAATTCATTCTTTTTCAGGATGAACAAGGATATAAATAATATCCCATTTCAATAAAAAACGTTGATATTTTTTAATTATTCGTATTTTGGGTAAAAAAAAACAGGTCCGTGTGTTATGAGAACAAATGAATTGATAAACGAAATTCGAAGATTACCGATTTCTAAAAGAATTTACGTTTTTGAAAAAGCTATTCATTCAATTAGGGAACATG
>RFFS01000133.1 GCA_003696775.1 Calditrichota bacterium | reverse complement strand
GAAAATATTTTATATATACAAACGGATTCCGCCCTCTTCGAATACAGACCGGATTCCATCAAAACGATACAGATACCGGATGCCGAACAACCGGCAGGTATTTATGAATATAACGATTCATTGCTTATCAGAACATGGAAAAACGACACATCCAGATATTACACATATTATAACACGACATTAAAAGAAACCGACTTTTCTCAATTTTTGCATGATGGAATTATAACAATCCACCCTATCCCTGGTAACGGATATATTGCCATAACATTTGACGCAGAGCTGATTTTTATTCAAAATCATAAAATCCGCAAAGTCCGTCTCAAATTACCCGATCAAATTGCATCTTCATTTATCCAGGATATGGTGCCTATTTCTCAAAACCTGTTTGCGATTATCGCCAACCCCTACGGCATCCTGTTTGTCAATGAGAATGGTGACATTATTTACTATTTTGATATTGAATCGAACCTTTTGGATCAAAATGCCAATTGTTTGTTACAGGATCACCAACAAGGGCTTTGGATAGGCACCGACAACGGTATCATGCGCCTTGAATATCCGTCACCCTTTATGCATTTTGGCAAGGAATCCGGGATAAGTACAGGTATATCCGATATAGCTGAAAAAGACGGAACCTTGTATGTATCGGCCTATGGACGGTTTTATTCCATTGATGGGTCTCAAAAGTCAAAAAAATTTTTTGACTCCGACTTAGGCATCCGCTTTGGCATCCATGAAATTCCGGAAATGCGAGGTTGGAACTGGGGGCTTGACACACTGGACAATCAATTACTTATCACCCAATTTCAAAGTCTTTCGGTTTATAAAAATCGCAAAATAAAAAAGTATCTAACCGATTTATATATCTATGCAAGCTATCTGCCTTCTTCCCGTAATGATATATTTTATGTCAGTACCTTCGATTCGGTGTTGGCCGTGCGCTACAAAAACAATAAGATGACCATTCTTTCAAAAACCTTTACCGGTCATGCCGCCAATGTCCATATTATGGAAGACAGCCTGGGTAATATCTGGCTGGATAGCTATGGTAACGGATTTTTCAGATTGGAATACGAGCGCCCGGACCAGCCGGCCAGGGTATTCCAATACGGTAAGGAAAGCGGTTTACCGAACAGCACCAACAATATTCTGGCACGGATAAACAACCGGCTTATTTTCATGACGGAAAATGGTTTGTATCGATTCGATTACCGGAAACAAGAATTTTATAAAGATGAACGTCCTCTGGCACAAGCAGCCGGCGAACGGTTATATCTGACCGCCTGGAATTATAAGAACAATGTGTTGATGTGCTCCCGCGACAGCTTATTTTATTTTCGCAAAGGGGCCGATGGGCATTATATACGTGATGATTCCACTTTTGGCCGTATTGCCCATAATTCTTTCGAAGCATTTTTTGAACGTTCCAACGGACAGTTGGTTTTTGGCGGCGCGGATGGTATTATTTTATACACCCCTTCAACTGTTTCGCCCAAAACCATCCCCTATCGCACCAGCTTGCGTTTTGTTCGATTTGGCGATCAGACCGTTTATGACGGTATGTACAATTCCAATGCGGGAAATATTTACAAAAATATCGGTCGCGATACCGTACGTTTTCATCCGGTACCCTACGCACGCAACAGTGTGCATTTCAAATTTTCCATTGCCTCATTCGACGGTGACGATCCCAACCGGTACCGTTACATGCTTAAGGGATATGATCGATCCTTTTCCTCATGGTCGGCCGCCACGGAAAAAGAGTACACCAACCTGGCGCCGGGCGCTTACACCTTTGTTGTGCAGGGTAAAGACGCCTACAATCATATCTATCCATCCGCGGAATTTCAATTCCGTATTTTACCACCGTGGTATCAAACAACCTGGGCTTATATCACCTACCTTTTTGCCCTGTTCTCTTTTATTTATCTTATCGTCAGTTGGCGTTCCCGTACGCTCAGGCGTCTTGTAAACGAGCGTACCCATGAACTATTGGAAGCTAATAAACACTTGAAAAAGGCCAAGGCTGAAGCCGAACAGGCCACTCATTTCAAATCCCTTTTCCTGGCCAACATGAGTCATGAAATACGCACGCCTTTGAATGCCATTATCGGCATGAATACCCTACTCAAAGACACACCGGTCAATGATGAACAAAAAGAATTTCTGGATGCGATCAACATCAGTTCGGAATCACTTTTGTCCATCGTAAATGATATCCTGGATTTTTCCAAAATAGAGGCCGGTAAGCTGGAAATTGAAAACGTCACTTTCAGCTTGCGCCAGATAATAGAAGATGTTGCCGCCGTTTGTCGGGTGAACGGCGCCCCCAAGAACCTGGAAACTGTAACCACCCTGCCGGACAATCTGCCGGCTTTATTTCTTGGCGATCCGGTACGTATCCGCCAGATTTTGCTTAATTTTTGCACCAACGCTGTTAAATTCACGGAAAAAGGCCGGATAACCATATCCGTCAAAATACCGGATGACCCGACATGCCGGAAGGATGGATATGCACCGCTCTTAATCTCTGTAGCCGATACCGGCATGGGCATTCCGGAAGAGAAGCAAAAACACATTTTCGAGAGTTTTCAGCAGGCGGATATTTCCACCACCCGCAAACATGGCGGCACAGGCCTGGGGCTTACCATTTGTAAAATGCTGACGGAGCTGATGGGAGGCGCCATCGGTGTAAACAGTACGGTCGGTGAAGGCTCGGAATTTTGGATACGTCTTTGTTTAAAAGTGATTCATACTCAATCGGATTTGTCCCATAATGAAAACAACATCCCGCTGGATGATGAACACATATTTGGAAAAATACATGTTTTGGTTGCCGAGGATAACGCCATCAATCAAAAAGTAATCACACGAATTCTGCAAAAAAAGGGCATCCAGCATACTATTGTATCCAATGGTCAGGAAGCCGTGGATTATTTAAGGCGCCATACCGCGCATGTTGTGCTTATGGATATTCAGATGCCTGTTATGGACGGCATGGAGGCCACGCGACAGATTAGAAAAGATATGGAACACCCCAGGCAAACCGTTCCCATCATCGCACTGACCGCTAACGCCGTAAAAGGCGATAAGGAACGCTGCATGGCCGCGGGTATGAATGATTATCTTTCCAAGCCGATCAATGTTGAAACCCTGATGTTGCTTATAAAAAAATACGGCGCCGAATCCCTTCGGAATTAATCGACTCTTCATCAATTTTACATTTTTCATTTTTAGAATAGTAACCGTCAGACTATATTACAACTAGCACATATAAGGGAGACGGGATATGACGCAACACAATATGAATGTACCCGGCGGTAAAAAACCCGATATAGAAATCAATAAACCGGATCAACAAAAATTATGGCATGATCCGTGGAAAATGTTTATCTGGTATCTCATACTTACGGCGGGCTTTTTTTATTTTACCCAAATGGCCGCCGAAGCAAGGCAAAAGGAAATTTCCTACAGCCGGTTTCAGGAATATGTTAAAAACAAACAGGTGGATTCCCTGGTTGTTATGCAGGATAAAATTGTCGGCATCCTGAAAACCGCGGACAGTAAAGATAAGCGACGTTATTTTGTTACCATTCCCCTCCTGATGATACCATCGCGCGTTTTTTAAATGATAACGGCATACATTACACGGTGCGCATCGAAGATCACACCCTTAACCGACTCTTTTTCGACTGGCTGCTCCCCATTGCCATCTTTGTCATCATCTGGATATTTATTTCCCGAAAAATGAGTACCATGGGTTCCGGCGTATTGAACATCGGGCGCAACCGTGCGCGTATTCACGCCGATGACGGGCCGAAGGTCACTTTTAAGGATGTGGCCGGCGTCAGCGAAGCCAAGATGGAGTTGGAAGAGGTCATCAAATTTTTAAAAGACTCCGATTATTACAAAAGTCTTGGCGGGCATATGCCCAAGGGCGTTTTATTGGTGGGCCCTCCGGGAACAGGCAAAACCCTGCTGGCTAAAGCGGTAGCCGGAGAAGCCGACGTTCCTTTCTTTTCCATGAGCGGCTCGGATTTTATCGAAATGTTTGTGGGCGTGGGCGCCGCCCGGGTCAGGGACTTATTTGAACAGGCCAGAAAAAAAGCCCCTTGTATCATTTTTATAGATGAATTGGACGCCATCGGGCGCTCCCGCGGGGCGGCGCAAATGGTGGGCGGTCATGATGAACGGGAGCAAACCCTCAACCAACTTCTGGTGGAAATGGACGGCTTCGACACCACATCCGGCGTAGTGGTCATGGGCGCCACCAATCGACCGGAGATTTTGGATAAGGCCCTTTTGCGCGCCGGTCGTTTTGACCGGCAAATTGTTGTGGATAAACCGGACTATAAAGACCGGGTGGAAATTTTAAAAATCCATATACGCAAATTGAAATTGGGTGAAGATATCGATTTGGATGTGATTGCCCAACGTACCCCCGGCTTTGTGGGCGCCGACCTGGCCAATATTTGTAACGAAGCGGCTATCCTGGCAGCGCGTCACGGCCACAAGGCGGTGATGATGAGTGATTTTGAAGCGGCGATTGACCGCGTTCTCGCCGGGCCCGAAAAGAAAAACCGTGTCCTTTCACCGGATGAGAAAAAACGTGTGGCCTTTCATGAGTCCGGCCATGCCCTGGTGGCCGTCAACGTGCCAACGGGCGAACCGGTGCACAAAGTCTCCATCATCCCGCGTGGCGTGGGTGCCCTGGGTTATACCCTGCAACTCCCCGTTCAGGAAAAATTTCTTTCCACCAAAAACGAACTGCTGGATCAGATCGCCGTTCTGCTGGGCGGCCGCGTGGCGGAAGAGCTTATTTACGGAGATGTTTCCAGCGGCGCTCAAAACGATCTGGAAAGAGCTTCGCAAATCGCCCGGGCCATGGTAACCCAACTGGGCATGAGCGAAAAACTGGGACCCATCACCTATGGCGAAGAACAACGCGCACAGTATCTTGGTGTAAGTGGCGGAACGGAACGCAATTACAGCGAAGCCACCGCCAAAGCCATAGACGATGAGGTCAAACGCATTGTAACGGACAATCTGACCCGCGTACGTCATATTTTAAAAGAAAACCGGGAACACTTGGAAAAGCTGACCGCGCATCTTTATGAAAAAGAAGTGATCTACGGTCGTGATGTATATGCGATTTGCAATGTGCCCGCTCCTGACAAAAAGGAGAAGGGATAAACGCGGCAACCCCTTCAGATTATGCGCCACAATTGCCGAAACAATCATAATACGGTTATATAATTTCGGTTAATGATAGAAGCTTTTTACCCGTTGCCCGGACGGGCCGGCCTGCGCTCATTTAATCTTTCTTTGGCGGATAAGGCCACCGGAATCTATATTCTGTACATTTCGATTTCCGGCCATGCGCCAAAAACCGTCAAAATGATTCATCTACCGTAAAATATCCTTACGATTGTGACAAAAATGATTTTACATTTTCACCTACAATGCCTAAATTGTTTCTATGCATAGAAACACGACCTATCAACAAAAGAACCTGGATTTCATTTACCGGCAAATGGCCCGGCTAAACAATCCCGCCGAAATCGG
>RFFS01000004.1 GCA_003696775.1 Calditrichota bacterium | reverse complement strand
CTGTCAATCCCGTAAATCAGTTCAATTGACACTTAAAATAAGATACTTTTCCACAAATTACCATCACAAAGTTTACATAATATATATTATATAACACATTATGGGAAAGATGTTTGTTTTTGCTGTATTTTTGCCATGTGTTAACTTATTGTTTTTATTTTTCTTATGGGATTTAAGTCTGTGTGGATATTGTACGACTTGTTTAATGAGACTAATTAAAAAAAATAAAAAGCCATAATGCGTGGGACATCATGGCTTTTCAAATTTATTATTGTTTTGTGGCGATTTAAGAAACAACAATGTTTACAAGTTTTCCGGGTACGACAATAATTTTACGTATCGTTTTACCGGTCAACAGTTCCGGCATACGCCCGCTTTCCCGAGCCAGTTTTTCGATGGCCGTGCGTTCCATGTTTTTCGGGGCTTTTATTTTTTCACGTATTTTTCCGTTTATCTGTATCACCCATTCAATTTCATTTATCTCAATATAACGTGCTTCAAAAACGGGCCAGTGCTGATCGGCAATCGTACCCTTTGACGCGCCATTCAATCGCTGCCATAATTCCTCGGTAATATGTGGCGCAAAAGGATTCATGAGTATGAGAAATTCATTTAATACACCGACGGGAATCCGTTGCCATTTATTTGCTTCGTTTACAAAAATCATCATGGCCGATATGGCTGTATTAAAACGAAGATTTTCGATATCTTCACTTACTTTTTTAATGGTTTGATGCAGAACACGCAATTGGTCGTTGTTTGCCTGAATATCGCCGGAAATGTGGGCATGCACACTCTGGGTATTTTCATCGATAAACAAACGCCAAACCCGGTTTAAAAAGCGATTGATGCCTTCCACGCCGGTCATACTCCACGGTTTCATCGCTTCCAACGGCCCCATGAACATTTCATACATGCGCAAGGCATCGGCGCCATACTGTTTGATGATATCATCCGGGTTAATCACATTGCCGCGGCTTTTACTCATTTTAAACGAACGGGCATCCACACGAATGCTATTATCTTCGGTAAGCACAAAATGGTCACCGGACTTGGTGACCTGGTGTTCATCCAAACGTATGCGTTTAATGCCCTGCTCTTCCATTTCTTTTGCTGATAGGGCGCTTACTTTGTCGAAAGAAAGCCAATTGTCTTGGGCGTCCTTATAGGCGGTATATTCCGTTTCGCCCAAAATCATCCCCTGATGGACAAGTTTTTTAAACGGCTCCCTGGTGCTGACAACCCCCACATCGTATAACACTTTATGCCAGAAACGGGCGTATAACAAATGCAGCACCGAATGTTCGGCACCGCCGACATACAGGTCCACATTCATCCAATACTTTTCTTTATCCGGATCGATCAAAGCCTTATCGTTATGCGGATCGATGTAGCGCAAATAATACCAGCACGAACCGGCCCATTGTGGCATGGTATTATATTCACGACGATAGATTTTGCCTCCCTTGTTAACATATTTCCAGGATTCCGGCGCGCGTGAAAGTGGTGGCTGTGGTTCGGTTTCATCTTTATCCGATGGTCGCGGTTTAAAATCTTCCATTTCCGGCAGGGTCACGGGTAAATCGGTTTCATCCACCAAACAGGTTTGCCCTTCTTCATCGTGCAAGACGGGAAAAGGCTCACCCCAGTAACGTTGACGGCTGAATAACCAGTCTCTTAATTTATAATTGATTTTCCGTTTACCCAGGCCGTTTTCCTCGAGATATTGAATCATCTTTTCCTTGGCCTCGTTCACTTTTAGGCCGTTAAGAAAGGAACTGTTTATAGCTATACCGTCTCCGGTATAGGCTTTACCTTCAAAATCCTCGGGTGGTTGAACGGTACGGATGATGGGCAGCGCATATTTTTTGGCAAAGGCATAATCGCGATCATCCTGGGCCGGAACAGCCATAATGGCGCCGGTACCATAGGTTATTAGTACATAATCGGCAATCCAAATGGGGATTTTTTTGTTATTAACCGGGTTGATAGCGTAACACCCCGTAAACACACCGGTTTTATCTTTTTCCAGTTCGGTACGTTCTAAATCGCTTTTGCGGGAAACTTCCCGGATATAGCTCTCTACCTCAGCGCGATGGGCGTCTGTTGTAATGTGATGTACCAGTGGATGTTCCGGAGCCAGCACCATATAAGTCGCGCCAAAAAGTGTATCCGGACGTGTGGTAAAAACCTCCAGGATTTCATCATGACCGTCAATTTTAAAACGGACTTCGGCACCTTCGGAGCGCCCTATCCAGTTACGCTGCATCTCCTTGGTGCTTTCGGGCCAGTCCAGCTCATCCAAATCGTTCAACAGGCGTTCGGCATACGCGGTGATTTTAAGCATCCATTGGCGCATGGGCCGGCGATACACAGGATAACCGCCGCGTTCGCTTTTACCGTCTATGATCTCTTCGTTGGCGAGTACGGTACCCAGGGCCGGACACCAGTTAACCGGTACATCCGCCAAATATGCCAGTCCTTTTTTGTACAATTGCATGAATATCCACTGAGTCCATTTATAATAGGCGGGATCGGTGGTGTTGACTTCCCTGTCCCAGTCATACGAAAAACCGATAGCCTGAAGTTGGGAGCGAAATCGATCGATATTTTTTTCCGTGGTAACGCGTGGATGAGTACCGGTTTCTATGGCATATTGCTCGGCCGGCAATCCAAAGGCATCCCAGCCCATAGGGTGCAGAACGTTAAACCCGTTAAGTCTTTTATAACGGGCAATGATATCCGTGGCGGTGTATCCTTCCGGGTGACCCACATGCAGCCCTGCCCCGCTGGGATAAGGAAACATATCCAAAACATAATATTTCGGTCGTTTGGGATCGGGTTTGTCTTCGGTTTTGAATGTTTTGTGTTCCAGCCAATAGCGTTGCCATTTTTTTTCTGTTTCCGAAAAAGGATAAGCCATTCTTTTTTTCCTTAGTTAATATGATGAAAAGAGAAAAGTTAACGAGATTCTAAATCTTACGCAAAGAGAATTCCCGACACTTTCATTTGAAGATTAAAAAGAGACCGATCATCAATGATGCGCTTAATATGGCAATAAAATTAACGACATCATTCGTTACAAACGACACACCTTGCTGCAAGGCATGTCCCTTCCCGGGGATTTCGGTCCATTTTCCGTTTGCCGTTCGAAATTGGGCCTGAAGGGTGGCGCCAAGCAGACTGTCCACCAAAGATGCCAGAAAACCACTTGCGGCAACAAGTATAAAATAACCGATCATCGCGGGCATCGGTAAAAAAAGATAGCCTGTTAACGCGATCAGCGCACTACCCGCCATGGCAGCCAGCAAGCCTGTCCAGGAAACCGCGCCGGAGCGTCCCTTTTCCACGGATTGCAATGTGGTGATCATGCGTGGTTCATGCGGACTGAAAACGCCCAGTTCCGTTGCCCATGTATCGGCATTGGCCGCGGCAAGGGAAGCCAGAAACATGAAATAATAGAAAGGTTGCGGATCGTAATAATAGAGTATCATGATAATCAAAGCCATGCCGCCGTTGGCAAATACCTGATGCGCATCACGACGGGAGGATTTGGCGAATTGTTCTTTAAAACGTTGCTTGTACGCGCGCCCTGCGACACTCAGCAAACTGGACGTGATAAAAAAGACGACGATCGGCAATGTCCACTCCCAGCCGCCCAGACCATACAGCAAAGTGCCCGTAAATACAGTGGCAATACCCCCCTCCACCGTTAACCAACCCCATTTGACGATAACGCTTACGCTAACCGCGCTAACTAAAAAAGCCCAGTTAAAACGCACGCCTGTGGCGGCATCATGAATTAAGATATCGAGAAGCAGCAGTGTCATGAGGGCAACAGAAAGATTATCCGAGCCTTTTTTGGAAATCAGTTCGGAAATGGCAATAAGCGCACCGGCAACGCAACTAATGAGCCATAAAGGGAGTGGGTTGTGATAATTTCCGGAAATGGTAAAGGCGATGTAAATAATCAAAGCGGTGGCTCCCCACATGGTTAGGGCGCCCTGTACGCTTTTTTTATCATACCACATTCGCAGGGGGACGGGCTTTTTAACCGACTGCCCCACACCCGCGGCCAGGGCATCGGCCACGGCCAAAACCCAGACCGCAATGTAAAAAAGCGTTTTATTATGTTGCCAAAACAAAGCTGCGCTTATGGCGATGGCTAAAGGATAGAGAACGGTGCCATAAGTGGTGCGATCGGCCTGCATGGCGGGTAATAAATTGAATTTTAATACGATGGCATTGATAAGGGTAAACAACAAGCTGATAAAAATGATCACATTGGGCGTTTGTAATTGGGTGGCATATAACCAAACCAACGCTCCCACCGATACATGAATGAGTTTACGGGATAATTCATCGGAAAATTTAAGATGTTTTTTAAGCCATTCGGAAATAGCCAGTATGGTACCAAGAGTCAGGAAAAACAACCCGAAGGTTTGCCAGTCCGTTATATTTTGTGGAAAGAGTAAGTGTATCAAAACAGATGGGTTAATAAAAAATTTGTCGGGGTGAGAGGATTTGAACCTCCGACCTCACCGTCCCGAACGGTGCGCGCTACCAGGCTACGCCACACCCCGATTAAAGACTTACAATTTAAACAGCTCTTAGATGGATTTCAACCAATTTTTGAATCTTTTGGTGAAAATTTTATAGAAATATATACACCGACCAGCAGACTGAGCACCGCGCCCGCACCCTGTATTGAAAATTCAAACCCCGGATATATCTGATATAAGGAACCGATGATTAATCCGAGTATGGCATACATGGTCAGCGCGGGAAATCGTTTTAATAAAAAATCCATGATTTTAGAAAAACCGAAAATACCCATCACCACGCCTATGAACAATGAACCGAGAATCATCAGGCGGTTGAACACTTCATGGGAGAGACCTGCGGAGGTTATTTGCGTGAACAGACCGCTTAACGCGCCCAATACAGTCCAATAGACGCCCAACAAGATCAGGATAAAGGAACCGCTGACGCCCGGTATGATCATGGCGGAAGCGGCAATCAATCCGGCAAAGGCAAAATAGAGATAATCACCCATGGTGTACCCCGAAAACACATTCATGGCTTCGCCGCTTTCCGCCGTATGCTGCATCAGAGCCAGGGCAACCACAACACCGACTGTTAAAACAAACACCACAACCCGACGGGCAGTGGGTTTCATATCCTTATGTACTTTAAGTACTATGGGTATGCTACCCAGAATCAGGCCGATGAATAAATATACCGTTATCAGAGGATAATTGTTAAACGACCATTTTAATAACCCGGCCAGACCGGCTATGGCGATTAAGGAACCACTGAATAAAACCGACAAAAAGATGATGTGCCGCCGTCGGTTCTCTTTGTCGGTAAGAAAATTGCCCAGCGCTTCCATTAGTTGTTCATATATGCCAAATACCACGGCGATGGTACCACCGCTAACACCAGGAATAATGTTGGCCACACCCATGGCCATCCCTACAATAAACACGCGTATATATTGATTCATTTTTCCACTCTTTTTTTCATGTTTTTTTTATTTTTGCCAGCCGTGTTTACCTATTAACGGCACAAAGGATAAAGGCTCAATTTCCATTTTACGCAAGGACTCTTTTTCGCGAATGAACAGAGTAAGCATTTGACCCTTTTCCGAACCAATAGGCACGACGCATCGTCCCCCCTCTTTAAGCTGATGCAAAAGTGTTGGAGGCGAAACCGGCGCCCCGGCGGTGATGATTATACCATCATAAGGCGCATAGGCGGGCCAGCCCATTGTCCCGTCTCCGGTTTTAAGCATAAAACGGTAGCCCAGCTCTTCCAGTTTTTTTTTGGCGCGATCGGCCAGAGGAGGTATGCGTTCCACGGTAAATAAACGGGCACCACATTCCAGCAGTACCGCTGCCTGATAGCCGGACCCGGTACCAATTTCCAGGATTTTCCCGGATGCTTCGGGCTGTAATACCTGTGTCATTAATGCCACCGTATAAGGATGGGAAATGGTTTGCTCAAATCCGATGGGCAGTGCTTTCTCATCATAAGCCTGAAACTCCATGCCCGGCTGTACAAACAGATGGCGCGGCACCCGTTCCATGGCGGCCAAAACATGTTTGTCGTGGATACCGCGGTGTTTAAGGCGTTCCACCATTTCCCGGCGCGGACGTTGATATATCATATACGACGCGCTTCCTTTATAATCATTTTTAAAAATTTAAACGTATCCCGAACATGGTGCATGGATGAGCCATACGGTGTATAGACCGTGGGTATCGGACAAAAACCGATATTAACATTTTGTTCTTTACAACGGAAAAAAAATTCGCTTTCCATCTGGAAGCCGTTTTCCCTCAGGTTTAATAATGGCAATACATCCCTGTGAATCAACCGAAAACCGCATTGGCTATCGGGTATGGATTGCCCCAACATCCCGCTGATCATCTGTGAGGTAATGGTATTGGATAACACGCGCATGAGGGGCATTTGCGGTGGTGTAAACGAACGTTGCCCCACCACAACCGGTTGTCGGTTGCTAACCGCGTGGTCAATTAAAGCGGTTATATAATTGGGCGGATGCTGCAAATCCGCATCAAGGGTGATTAAATATGTGGAGCTGAAATTATTTAAAAAATAAGCAAAACCGCTTTTTAGCGCGGCGCCCTTCCCTTTGTTTTGGGAGTGTCGGACCACATGGGGAGTAAATCGTGTGGCTTTGTCGGCGGTATCATCTCCGGAGCCGTCATCCACAACTATGATGGCATCGGGTTTGTGCCCGTTGGTGGTGGAAAGTGTTTCTTCCATTAACGCTGTAATGCTTTTAGATGCGTTATAAGCCGGGATCAGTAACGAGTAAGTTGGTTTCATAAAGGATGTTTTAAAATAAAAAGGGGGCTGTAAGCCCCCGGCAATGTCGGAGCGACTGGATTCGAACCAGCGACCCCTTGAACCCCATTCAAGTGCGCTACCAGGCTGCGCCACGCTCCGAAGAATCGAAATTTAAGAAGCGGATTATATAAAATCAATCCGCTTTAAAGGAATTATTTAAAGTATTTTTTATATCTATCAGACGACTATGGATTATCTTCAGATAACTTTGATCCACATCCGGTTGGAGGGTACCGAAATCCCGGGATTCGATTAAGGGTAAAGGCGCCGCATCGGCCAACAGGCGATTTACACCTTTTATGGTCATGCCCCGATCATGAAGCAGTACTTTAAGCTGACGGATCAGTTCAATGTCCTCCGTTGTATAGCGACGACTGCCGCCATTTGTTTTTTGCGGTTTTAACCGTTCGATTACCGTTTCCCAATAGCGTAAAGTAGATGTTGAGACACCAACCATTTCCGCTACATGTCCTATGGAATAGGTTAAATTATCATGCATGACTTTAACTTTATGTTTTTCAAAAGTTCAAATATAAAATTTTGCTTTAAATATCACAAGGCCGAAAAGGGTTGTTTATGTCGGGCAGACAGAAAATCATAAAGCGCTTTTTCAATTTTTTGATCGGTTTGTATGGGAATAAATGCGCCGCCCATATCCAGTGTGTGCGTCTTAATTTGTTGGTAATGTGTCCGGATTCTTTTAAGATACGCCTCACGGATGTAGCGTGTTTCCGTTTTGATTTTTAATACGTGGGATTCCAGGTCTTCAAATAAAAAAGAACCGTCCAAATCCATCTGTAATTCAAGCGGATCGTTGATGGTAAAGACAATGATATCGTGTTTGTTATGATGCAAATGGCGGATACCTTCCAATAACGTAGCGCTATCGTCCATCAGATCGGAGATGATAATGACCATGGAACGCCGATGGATGCGTTCCGCCAGCTCGTGCAAAACGGCCGATGCAACAGCCGCGCCCTGCCCGGCCTGATTATGAATTTGCCGGGCCAGATAGTTATAATAATTGGGTAAGGATTTAACGGGATAATGTTGGTAAATGCGATCACTGAACAAATACATTCCGACGGCATCCCGTTGACGGATAAGCATATAACTTAAAGCCGCGGATAGCACCTTGGCGTAATTCAATTTGGAAAGGCGACCGTTGGCGCTAAAGGTCATGGAACGGGAAATATCGAGTAGAATATAGACGCGCGCATTGGTCTCTTCTTCATATTGTTTAACAAAATATTTTTCTTTTCGCGCCAGCACTTTCCAGTCGATATGTTTCAGGTCATCACCCTGCATATAGGCCCGGTGTTGACTGAATTCGACGCTAAAACCATGAAAAGGTGATTTATGCAGTCCCGTGATAAAACCTTCTACTATATGCCGCGCCAGTAATTCCAGATTTTCCAGAGGGGCAATGAGGCTGTCGGGTAGTGTGTCCGTTGGTATGGAATACATTAATGTTTATCTGATTTGGATGACTGCCATTGAAATTTATCGCAACTGTTATCCAAAGATACAAGAAGACCGCTTAAACGGCAACGGTAAGTAAAAGAATGATCATCACTAAAGGGGGTGTTTAGATAGGCCATGCGAAACTGGCAATTTTGGCACGTGGATTGTGGCGCTATAAGTGCCCCGGATGTGTCCGAACGTCGCGCGGCACGCAGGTGTTTAAGGTCACGCAGTACCGCAAAAAAGGAACGCATCATACGTTTCATAAAAAGTAAAACCGCTATTTGAATGCCCAGCAACACCAATAAGATGGTTAAAATAATTTCACCGGATTCATACATGTTCATACCTGTCGGCTGTGTGCGCTTTTTATGGCTTTAATATCTTTTCTCAAAGGAAGTTCCTTGAATATGTATTCGCCGTTAAGATTGGGGACTTTATCTTTTTCAACCAAACGAAAAGAAAGTTCATTTTCAAACATCATGCTCACAGGGTAAATGATTTGTTCAAAGCCTACAACAATTTAAATAAATTTACGTATGTTCCTTTTAAGATAACACATTGGGCATTGAACCCATGAAAACATGTCTTACCAATCATCAGTTATTTAAAATAGCTTTCATAGCCATGCGAAAATAAGTACGATAGGTGCCCATTTCGATCATCAGTTTAAATTTTAGGAGTAATGATGAAGATTTATACAGGTATGATGGTATGGATTGCATTGTTCATAACCAGTATCCATGCTCGAGTTTATGATCTAAAAACAATTACTGCAAAGACGGATACTTTGG
>RFFS01000132.1 GCA_003696775.1 Calditrichota bacterium | reverse complement strand
TCAAACGATCCAAAGAAGCTTAAGGAAATTTTGGTACCGGGCATCAACTGTCCCAGTCTGGTGGAATATCTGAAACCGTTCGATATAACGCTGTCCGTTATGCAGGAGACCGAAGCCCTGGAACGGATCGCGTTTGAACTGGCTGAGGATGCCGCCGCGGAAAATGTGCGCTATCTCGAAGTGCGTTTTTCTCCCGTACTGCATCAAAAAAAAGGGTTGCGTCTAACGGAAATTGTGGACGCGACACTGGAAGGGTTAAAACGCGCCGAACGGGATTATGACATCAAGACCGGCCTGATTATCTGCGGTATGCGTAATATCAATCCGGAAACATCGGTTTTACTGGCGGAATTAACGGTGGCCTACAAAAACCGGGGCGTTGTGGCATTTGACCTGGCGGGCGCCGAAGAAAATTACCCCGCCAAGGATCACCGCGAAGCGTTTTATCTCACTTTGAATAACAATGTGAACTGTACGGCGCATGCCGGTGAAGCGTATGGCCCGGAAAGCATCCATCAGGCTATCCATTATTGCGGCGCCCACCGCATTGGGCACGGTACCCGCCTAAAAGAAGACGGCGACCTGCTCAATTATGTTAACGATCATCGTATTCCGTTGGAAATTTGTTTAACCAGCAATGTCCAAACCAAAGCGGCGCCTTCCTACGTAGCGCATCCGCTCAGTTTTTATTATGATATCGGATTGCGCATCACGATCAATACGGACAGCCGGCTGATATCCGATACGGATGTAAGCAATGAACTTTGGCTGGCCGCCAAGTATGCCCATCTGAATCTGGATGATATTAAAAATATTATTGTGTCCGGTTTTAAAAGCGCCTTTTTACCGGTCAAAGAGAAAAAACTATTGTTGGAACGGGTTAATAAAGAACTGGAAAAATTCTGACAGCTTCCCGATATTTACTTGTACGGCCGTCTCCTTTTGAAAAGGACGACGGCTTTTTTTTCGGCCGATTAAGCGCGGTTATATTGACGATACTGTCTGACCAAATCGATGGTGTAGAGCGCCAGGGCCAGCCAGATTATCCCAAAGCCGGTCAGGCGTTCCATGCCAAAGGATTCGTTGTAAACAAAAACTCCCAGTACAAATTGCAGGGTTGGGCCGATATATTGCAAAAAGCCCATAGTGCTTAAAGGAATGCGCCGGGCGCCGTACGCAAACCATATTAAAGGTAAAATGGTCACCATTCCGGTTAAAATAAGCAATCCCGTCAACAGGAGTGTGCCGTTTACCGCCGCCAAGCCCTGTTTGGTATAAAGAAAGTAAGTAAACCCTAACGCGGGTAAAAATAATATGAGCATTTCAAACGTTAATCCCTCAAGCGCCTCAAAAACACCCGTTTTGCGAATCAGGCCATAGGTGGCGAAAGAAAATGCCAAAACAAGCGCTATCCATGGAAAATGTCCGTAATGTACGGTCAGATAAAACACACCCAAAGCGGCCATAACCACTGCCACCCATTGCAGGGAACGCATCTTTTCTTTCAGGAACAGCACGCCCATTAAAACATTAACCAACGGGTTAATAAAATAGCCGAGACTGGCTTCCACGATGAACGCATGGTTAACAGCCCATATATAGGTAAACCAGTTGCCGGCCAGCAGGATGGCGCTGATAATATAAGGCCAGCGTTGGCCGGAACTTCGCACCTTTTGAATAAAATCTTTCTTTTGGCCGCGCAACACTATCAATACAATAAGCAG
Source organism: Calditrichota bacterium (assembly GCA_003696775.1). GTDB lineage: Bacteria > Calditrichota > Calditrichia > Calditrichales > J004 > J004. The sequence goes on along the minus strand of RFFS01000132.1, from coordinate 18,367 downwards.
GGGGAAAGACCACACGATGCGGTGCATTAAAATCTCTATAGCCGGAACAGAGACCAATAATTTCCAGAAAAGCGGTGATAACCCCCATAAAAAATAAGCCGCCAAAGCCGCCAGGTAACCGCGCATGTCATTATCCGTTTGGTTTATCTTTTAAGTAAAAGATCAAAGATAATATACCCGGTCATAATAAAATAGCAGATATAGGTGAGAACGGAAAAAAATATGACCGGCCCGGACCAAAATGAAGCATGATAACGCACCAGCCACAATCCGCCAAATGTTAACAATACGGTTAAAAACGGTTCAGTCATTAAAAGTAATTTCAAACGGGGAAAGGGAAAAGACGACGCATAAAACAACAAACCGGTGATCAGAAAAATAACCGCGAATCCAAACAGGTGGTTATGGGTGGTGATTAACATCTCCGCAAATGGTTTGGCGTAATGTTCCGGAACATCAAAATCATCATCAGACGGAACCGCGCCGGCGTAATGGGTGCTGATGCCCGCTCTGTTCATCCCCGTATTGTGGGCGATGAATATCAATCCGGTAAATACGGACAGGGTGAGTACGATCATAAACGCCGAAAGGATATAACGTATCGCTTGCGGTAACCGGCAAAGTTGAAAGGAAGCGTGTGTGTCAGGTGGCATCAAAGATATCCTTTATATAAGGAAAGATCAAAGTAAGTTTGTACATGCCGCGGGTTACGGACCTTACGGAAATGGTTGCTCCACTGATGGCGTCGATTTCCCGGCCGATTTTATAAGAGGAACTTTTATCGCGTCCTATAAATCCCGCCAGCCAGTTGCCATTCTGTACGGCGCCCCCCACGGTTTCCCGATATTTTACAATTGAGGCCTGTCGGATGACACCGGAGGTATCCAGCACGGCCAGAATCGTGATGGGCATGGCTTTTCCTTTAACATTATCCAACACGGCATAACCCAATGTCGAATCTTGTCGGCTAATACGCCAAACATAAAGCCACTTTTTAAAAAAACGCTGTCCGGCTTTCCGTTCGGCCCGGATACGCGGTGGATTGTATAAAGGGATTTTTTTCAAAATAATGTGAACCGGCTCGGGGTAAAACGCGCAGATGAGATTCTCCGCGCTTTCCCGGATACCCGCATTGAGCCAGACAGGCAGACATATCAGCAGCAGGAAACTTGTTCTCATTTAAAACATGTACCCCATGCCAAGGTTAAACAGGTCGGTGGTCATCCCGTCGGAGGCGCGTTCCCGTCGGCCGGCTTCGGCTTTTATAACAACCTGTTCCAATGGTTTATATTGGACGCCCGCCAGCCACTTGGTGTAGCGGTGTGCGCCATCCTCTGTTCCGTTCAACATATCATTGGCCGTGTCGCGTGTGGTGAGCCGGACCCATGGGATGAAAGCGCCCCGCCATCCAATGAGCGGCGCTACATCGTATCCGATGTCCAGGTAATAGCCCAGCGCCCGTTTAACCAGAAAACCGGATGCCGCGGCGTCATATATAATCTGGCCTGCTTCCGCACGGATAAGCCAATTGTTTTTTTTGAAATCAAGATGCCCTTCCAGTAATTGAAAAGGGAGATGCTGTGTTGGATTAACCGGGGCTTTATTATAGGTCAGGGAAGTGCCGATGCGCCATCCGGCCCAACCGGTATAATCCAAATTGAGTGAATAAAGCAGGTGGGAAGTGTCCGCTTTGTAACCCTTTTGCCGACCGCCACGTATCCCTTTATCCACTGAAAAACCGGCGCCGTCCAAGCCCTCCATAACCGTAAAATTGTATTCAAATGCCTGTTGACGTCCGACAACGGCAAAGCCATTGCCGTACCAGGTGGTGGGAATGATATAGCTGCTGTATTCCGGTCGCTCCACACTAAAAAATAAGGGCGGTTCATGGTAAGGGTTGGTCAGTCCGACATTTAATAACAGAACCCCGGCGCGCAGGCTCAACCAGGGTGCATGGCGGTACTCAATGTAGGCCTGTTCCAGGGCAATCTCACCGCCGGAAGCGCCACTTTCCAAAAAATTATGTTCCAGTTCCAGTTCTGATTTGAAACTCCACCATGGTGTCCAGTTATGTTCCACAAAAATGACAAAGCGGTGAAAATCCAATGTTTCTTTGGTCTGACTATTTTGTAATACATTATTATAGTGTAGTTCGCCATAGCCGCCTACCGTGGTGGATGCCTCAAAAAATTCATCCTCCTGTGCGAAAATCCAGGTGGATGAAAGAAGCAGGGTGAGTAACCATATTCGCATATTGAACCCATTGTGTTAATTGTGATTGATATGTGTTATATATGTATGACAAAAAGGAATGTAGTATGTTTGTGATTGCGAATCAAATCATTTCAGTTAAAAAAAAAGGCCGCCCCAAAGGGACGGCCCGGATATTGAAAAACGAAAAATCAGAATACAAAAACCGTTTGAATCTGGGTGGTACGCACCACTTCATTCGAGCCGGAGATGACACCGTCACCGTTTTTATCCCGGTAGGTTGTGCGGAAATCAAGCACGAGCGAGGCACCGTTACCGATTTCATAGCCCAGGCGATAGCCCAGGACGGTTCCTTCGGTTTTAGCAAACAGATCACTCAGCTCGGTATTTTCCTGATAAAAATAGGCACCGGCTTTATTGATTTTGGGAATTAGCGAGGCGTTCACATCGAGATTGGCACGGAAGGTTTTTAGAGCCGTCTCGTTATGACTCATATTTTGATATTCAGCGCCAAAGATAAGAAAATTGGCAATGTCAAAATCGGCTCCGATGACATATCCTTTTAATTGATCCTCGATATGTTCCAGCAGGTCTCTTTTGGTGGAAACCGAATCTCCGCGCACCACGGCGCGTTCCAATTCGTAGGTGGTATTGAAATATTCCGGAATAAAATGTTTGCCGAAAATACGGTATTCAGCATAGGCGTTTATGAAGGCGAACTTAGCCCGCAACCCCGGCGCGGTGGCACCCCAACCGCCTCCGTTGCCAAATTGGGCATATTGCGAATAGGCAACCAGGGAGAGATGTTTCTTTTGAATAAAAGGATAGGAGATATCGGCTGCAAAAGCGATTTGGGACTTGTTGGCGGCTTCGTCCACTTTAAACGGTTCCCCTTTCAGTCGCTCGGCTATGGTGGCGATATCCGGGTCGTTATTGGCTACCAGGGGATTTTGTGAATTATCGGTATAACCGTTGCCGTCGCGATCCGGGTCTATGGCATCCGGCACGCCGTCGCCGTCGGAATCGATTTGGTAATTGGCATCATCGGGAAAATCATCGGCAAAATCGGGGGTACCGTCGCCGTCATTATCGGGCAGTCCTTTGAACTGATTAACGTCGTAAACGGCGCTGATGCCCAGCTCCAGGTCACCGATGAGTTTAACACCCACGCGGCCGGCGAGCAAACCGCCGCCATCCACCAGTTCACCAAAATCATTGATCATTCCGTCCACGCTAAAGCGACCGGTGTTAACGCCAAATTCCAAGCCGGTGCGGATCACGCTGGGATATTCGATGGTGTTAGAATAGTGGTTCATCAACAGACCGAAGCCAAGACGGAAATGATCGATGGCGCCTGCTTTCACATACAACGGATCGCCATGGTGGCCCCAGCGAACGAAATATATTTTTTCAAAGATATCGCCGGCATCATTCCAGTTTTCCTTGCGGATATTACCGTCGGCGTCCATATACAGGCTTAAGTCCAGGGCAATGCCCAGCTTACCGATGGAAATGAGCGGACGGATACCGATTTGGTTGTAAAGGGTACCGTCTAAAACCGCCGCGCCGGCGGAAACGCCCAGATCGAAGTTAAATCCACTGTTGCCGCCTTCATCCGGCGGGGGCATTTTCATGCCGAACGGAGCATCGTCGCCTGCATGCAGCATACCGATGGTTATTATTAAAATGACAGTCGTAATTAAACCACGCATAATGCCTCCTTGTATTGATATAGGATATGCCAATATAGATAATTTCTTTTAAACACCAAAGCGATGCGCCTCACAGCATCGTGAGAACGGAAAATATTATCGGGTCATAAGGGGGAACCTGAAAAGATGTTTAAGAAAAAGAATCCCCTTCGCTCCGTAACACGGCCATGAGATAAAAATCGAGGTAAATGCCGTTATAATACATGGCCTGGCGCAGGGTGCCTTCGATGCGGAAGCCCGCTTTTTGATAAATGTGCACAGCCGCTTTATTCCTGGTGCTTACATGGAGCTGAATACGGTTCAGGTTAAGGGTGTCAAAGGCATAATCACGCATGAGCCGGGTGGTGTTTTGACCCAGGCCCTGTCCCAAATGATCCGGTGTTATGGCTATGAAGTAAGTGGCCATGCGTCCCACCCAGTCGATGCGCACAAAAGAGGTGAGCCCCACCGGCAACCCGTCAGTAGTACAGATGGTGAACGTGATTTGATCATGCCGGTTGCGATCCCGGACGATACGTTTCCGTTGTTCTTCCACGGAAGTGGGCAGGGCAATGTATAAGGATGAGCGGATGTCGGGATGGTTGGCGGCGGCCGCGAAAATCGCGGCGTCGGATTCTTCCGGCGCACGTAACAAAACGACATCGTTTTGCATAAAAACGTTTGGCGCATCCATGTTGTCAGCCATCCGTTAACCGTTTGAGCAGCTTTTTAATGGGCGTGCTGTTTTGCATAACATAAAAGTGCAGGGCGGGTACGTTCTTTTCCATCAATTCCCGGGCCTGTTTCAACGTCCAGTCCATTCCGATTTCCGTCACATCTTCCGGAGATGCATCGAGAATCCGGTTGGATAATTCGAGCGGTAAATCGATATGAAAGGTACGCGGCAATGAGTTGATATTGCTTTTACGCGTGATGATTTTCAATCCTGGGATGATGGGGACGGTGATACCCGCCTCGCGGCAGCGATCCACAAAATTAAAATAGACACTGTTGTCAAAAAACATCTGTGTAACAATATAGGCCGCGCCGGCGTCCACTTTCTCTTTTAAGAAACGAATATCGGTATCGAGGTTGGGAGCGGAGAAATGTTTTTCCGGATAACCACCGACACCGATGCAAAAGTTGGAAGGTTTGGCGTCCAGCAGGTTCTCTTCAAGATAAATGCCGTGGTTCATATCATTAACCTGACGCACCAGGTCCACGGCGAATTTATTTGTGGTACGGCCGTCGGGTATCGGTTTTTTATAGCTGGTATCATCACCCTGAACCGCCAGAACGTTTTCAATTTCCAGATATTGCAGATCGATCAGGAAATCTTCCGTCTCTTCACGGGTGAAACCGCGGCAAAGAATATGGGGGACGGCGTCGATATTGTATTTTTTTTGGATCAGCGCGCAAATACCCAGCGTGCCGGGCCGCTTACGCTTGGTTTTTCGTTGAATGCCCTGTGGTGTTTCTTCATAAATCACTTCCGCGGCATGGCTGGTGATGTCTATAAAAGGCGGATCAAAACGGGCCAGTTCGTCCACCAAATTCAGCAGGCTTTTGATGTCGCCACCCCGTTTGGGTGGTATTATTTCAAAGCTGATCAGGGTTTTGTCGGTGTTATTTAGATGCTCGGTGACTTTCATGGGGTTATTTGTTCCTTAAAGTTCAATGCCGTAATCAGATGGCCGATAAAATAGCTTAAACGCATTATTCCATGCCAAAAAATAAAGCTAACTATATGATAATTTTGTAACTTCGGCACTTTCATTTTAAACAGGAGAAATTATGTCCGTAAAAAAGAAAGCCTTTAAAATCAGTCTCATCCCAGGCGACGGTATCGGCCCGGAAGTAACGGCGGCCGCCCGCAAGGTGATTGCCGAAGCCGGCGTGGTGGTGGACTGGGAAATTGTACCGGCCGGCGCCGGTGCTCTGGACACGCACGATACCACGCTGCCCGATGAAACCATCGAATCGGTTCGCAAAAACAAAGTGGCGCTTAAGGGCCCGTTGACCACGCCGATCGGCAAGGGCTTCAGCTCGGTGAATGTGGGGCTGCGTAAAGCTTTGGACCTCTATTCCAATATCCGTCCCGTCCGTTCTTCGCTTGGCATATCTTATCATCACACGCCGATCGACCTGGTGATTTTTCGTGAAAACACGGAAGACCTGTATGCCGGACTGGAGCAGGATGTGGCGCCGGGTGTGGCCCAAAGTCTGAAAATTATCACCGAGCGGGCTTCCACACGCATCGCAAAATCCGCTTTTGAATGGGCACATCAAAACAAAAGGCAAACCGTCCATGCCGTGCATAAAGCCAATATCATGAAAAAAAGCGACGGACTCTTTTTGCAAAGTGTGCGCAAAGTGGCCGCGGAATACCCCGACCTTACCTATAAGGAAATCATCGTGGATAATTGCGCCATGCAGTTGGTGATGCATCCCGAACAGTTTGATGTGATGGTATTGGGAAACTTGTACGGGGATATCATTTCCGATTTATGCGCCGGTCTGGTGGGCGGTTTAGGCGTGGTACCGGGGGCCAATATCGGTGATGATGTGGCCGTGTTTGAATCGGTGCATGGCAGCGCCCCGGATATCGCCGGCAAAGGCGTGGCGAATCCTCTGGCCACCATACTTTCCGCCAATATGATGCTGCGTTATCTGGGTCTGCACAAGGAAGCGGATCGGATTCAGGCCGCGATCGTTTTGTTCCTTTCGGAGCGCCAGCACCTGACGCCGGATATGGGCGGCCATGCCACAACGGATGAAATGGTGGATGCGTTGATCAAAAAAATTCAGTTATTACGGTAGCGAAATCTGGAGAAAAAATGATTCGATATTTCACCGCCGGGGAATCGCACGGCCCCGGATTAACGGCCATCATAGAAGGCCTGCCCGCGCGTGTACCGGTTGACCTGGAACGTGTCAATCACGAATTGTACCGTCGCCAGCAGGGGCATGGTCGCGGCCGTCGCCAGAAAATTGAACAGGATGCCGTTGAAGTGTTGTCCGGCATTCGTTTCCGGGAAACGTTGGGCAGTCCGGTTAGCGTATTGTTGAGGAACAAGGACTGGAAAAACTGGACTGAAATTATGGCCGTGGAAGAGGGCGTCGCCAAAAAAAGGGTCAGTCGCCCGCGACCCGGACACGCCGATCTTTCCGGCGCGTTGAAATACGATTTCCGCGATATGCGTAATGTACTGGAACGTTCCAGTGCCCGTGAAACAGCCATGCGCGTAGCGGTGGGCGCCCTGGTGCGTGAGTTGTTATATGCCTTTGATATTCATATCTATTCCCATGTTTTGGAACTGGGGCCTATACGCGCGGATCGTGAAGCCGTCCAACGTTTTTATTCAGGCGATATCAACCAACTGGCGGATGCTTCCCCGGTGCGTTGTCTGGACCCGGCTGCCTCGGATAAAATGGTTGCGCACATAGACGCGGCCAAAAAGGAAGGGGATACGCTGGGGGGCATTATCGAAGTGGTGATACGCGGTGTGCCGCCCGGTTTGGGCAGTTATGTACAATGGGATCGCAAGCTGGATGCCCAACTGGCCATGGCCCTGATGTCCGTGCAGGCTGTCAAGGGCGTGGAAGTGGGCATCGGATTCGAGGCGGCGCGCCGTCCGGGGTCCCGGGCCCATGACCCGATCCATTACGAAAAGGACAGGGGCTTTTATCATAAAACCAATAATGCCGGCGGGATAGAAGGGGGCATGAGCACCGGAGAGGATATTGTTCTGCATGTGGCCAAGAAACCCATCCCCACGTTGATGAAGGCCCTGCATTCCGTGGATATCGATACCAAGAAAAGTTTTAAAGCGCACGTGGAACGCAGCGATGTGACCGCTGTGCCCGCCGCCGCGGTAATATGCGAGGCGGTTGTGGCGCCGGTTATTGCCAATGCACTTATGGAAAAATTGGGCCGCGATACGCTACCGGATATGTTGGAAGCTTACCGGGCCTATCAAAAACGTGTCGCTCAATTTTGATGAAAAATTTTTCATCTGCTTGAGGCCTTATGTAAAAATAAGGCACGACCTGTCTTAAAATCGCATGGATGGAAACATTTGGTACAGGTTACATGATTTAAATAAGCTTAAAAGTAAACCGTCGATGAGCTATCGGAGGGCAGGGTGCGGTTGTAAAAAAACGTTAAAGCCGGCTTAATAAAAAGGTTAACGCCTGCCTTTTTCAATGGCCGCGAGAATGGATTTGGCCTCCCGGTTATTTGGCTGGCGACTCAGCACCTTGCGTAAGATGTTGGCGGCTTTCCCGTTATAACCCTGCGCCTTAAATACCTTAGCCAAAACAATATTGCTGCGCACATCATTGGGGTTGCGTTTAATTTTGGCGTTTAATTCACTTAAAAATTCCTTGAACACATTGCGGTAATGATGCTCCGGACCCAAAGTAGGTTGACGGACAAAGATACCCGGCTCAAGATAAAACACCTTGCGGTACTGTTCGATGGCCAGGGGAAGGCGTCCGGTTTTTTCGTACACTTCCGCCAGCTTGGTATAGGCCTTGATTAGAGTGGGGGCGATCTGTATGGTTTTCTTAAAGTATTGTTCGGCGCGGTTGTAATCGCCCATTTCCAGGTAGGTCAGGGCCAGGTTAAAGGTAGCCTGCATAAATTTAGGCCGCGCCTGGGCCGCTTTGGTAAACGCGGCGACCATGTCTTCATACACTTTCTTCTTTTTAACAGGATCGATGGCTGTGTTTTTCTTAAACTGCCTGGATGTTTCGGCTTTTTTTGTGCCGGAGGCTTCATTGAGCATATCAAGGAACGCTTCGACGAGTTCTTCCAGAACAGCCTGTTTATATATCGTTACTCCACGCATAAAATTAGCCACGGCGTGATTGGGCTTCATTTTTAGTATGGCGTCGAATTCCACCAGGGCATTGTAATAAATTTGCGAACGGTAATACACTTCACCCAGTGTTTGCCGGAATTTGATGTTATTGGGGTCCAGTTCCACCGCTTTACGGTAATCGTTGATGCTTTTACGCATGTTACCCTGCGCGACCAGTAAATTACCATATTCAAAATAGATCGGGGCGTATTCCGGATTCAGTTCCGTTGCTTTATCAAGATATTTACGAGCCTGGGTGTATTGTTTGTTTTTAATACTGATTTTACCCAGATTGTAATAAGCTTTAAAGTCATTGGGGTTAAAATCAATGACCTGTTCAAAATCCTTGATGGCCAGGTCGTATTTTTTCTGTTTTTCATAAATCAACCCGCGGCCGTAATAGGGTTTGTCAAAATCGGGCAGGGCAGCGATGATTTTATTGAATTGCTGCAACGCTTTATCATATTTTTTGGCGTTAAAATAGACAATTCCCAGGTTATAATAAGCTTCCCAGAAATTTTTATCGGCCATGATCGCCTGTCTGAACAAACCGATGACAATATCGGTATTGGGGCGCGGTTTGTTGTTTTCCATATAAGCCTTGATAAAGCTTTCGAAGGCTTTGGGCTTACGGGTCAGCATGCGGCTCATCAGGTTTTTTTCCATGTCGGAAACAGGAACGCCGGATATTAAAATGAGTTGCTGAATGATTTTATCCGCCGCGTTGGACAGTTCACCTTTGCCTACGGCAATGGTTTCCTGATAGATACGGTTCCCGTTGTTGGTGTTGTAATAATAGACGCTTAGTTTTATTTGCGAGGCGGAGTCGGTATAGGTGCCGGAAACGGCCACTTCCGCGCCGGTAATGCGGCCGATTTGAATGGCGATGCGGTCGGATGTTACGCCTTTGTTGAAACCGATTTCGGAAAAGGCGCGTTTCATGGTACGCCGGTCGATAACATAAAACCCGGAGGCAACGGAAAGTTTATTACTCAGCAGGTATTCGATACCGCCGCTGATCCAGTTCAGGGAAGCCGGGCCTTTATTCTCAAAGGGAACCAGCGCCACTTTGCGTTTATCTTGAGCGGATAAAATTGTTATAAAGATGAGTATGAAAATGAAAAATTTTCTAATCATGAAAATGAATCCGTTACACGTGAGCAGTTTTTGCTAAACTCGACGAAAATTACAAACTCTTAATTTTATTTTATGATTGCTCTCATAAATTTTAAAGATAATAAAAACTCTTTCACAAACAAAGGTGATTTGGATGCTATTCCAAAAATTCCAGCAAATCGATTTTAGTTAAAATATGCAAACCGTTTTCATCTTCCACAATTAAGGCGCTGCCGCCTCTTTTTAGGGCATCCAGTCCGGCGCTTAACGGCGTGGACGGGCTGAGCAGCGGCACATGGGTATCCACCAGTTGGGAAATGGCATTGTCGCTCGAGGTGTTTTCCCCCAACAGGTATTCCAGTATGCGCGATTCGGTGATCATACCGATATACTGACCGTTATCCACGACAGGCAGCTGGGAGACGTTATTGGCGCGCATGGTATGGATCACGTCGCGGATAAGGGCGTCGCTGGCGGTGGCTAATAAGCGTTGCGGGCCGCGTTTACGTATGATGTCCGCCAGTGTGGCACCGCCGCCGTCTTCCAACGGGATGCCGTTATCTTCTATCCATTGGTCGTTATACAATTTGGAAAGGTAACGGAAACCTGTGTCGGGAAGAATCACCAACACATTTTTACCGGCCGGGATACTTTCGGCCGCTTTCAGGGCGCCCCATACCGCCGCGCCGGAAGAACCGCCGGCGAAAATACCTTCCAGCCGGGCCAGTTGGCGTGTGGTCTGAAATCCCTGAGTGTCATTCACCTGAATGATGTCGTCCACTACGGAAAAATCCATGGCGTCCACCATCATGTCTTCGCCGATTCCTTCCAGTTTATAAACATGTGGTTGGCCCGGTTTACCGTGTTTGAAATAATCGTAAAAAACGGAACCTTCCGGGTCCACGGCAATGATTTTGATATCGGGATTTTTTTCCTTGAGAAAGCGGGCCGTGCCGCTCAGAGTGCCCCCCGTGCCGATACCGGCTACAAAATAGTCGATTTTTCCGTCCATCTGCTCCCAGATTTCCGGGCCCGTGGAATGATAATGAGCCTCGGGATTGGAAGGATTATGATATTGATTCACATAGAAGGAGCCTTCGGTATTGGCGGCGATACGCTTGGCGGTTTCGTAATAACTTTGCGGTGACTCGGCGGGGACGTTGGTGGGGGTGACCACCACCCGGGCGCCGAAGGATTTCATGAAATTGATTTTTTCACTGCTCATTTTGTCCGGGATGGTGAATATGGCCTTATAGCCTTTTACCGCCGCGACCATAGCCAAACCGGCGCCGGTGTTACCGGATGTGTTTTCCACAACGGTGCCGCCCGGGGTCAGCTTGCCTGCTTCTTCCGCCCTTTGGATGATATGCCGCGCGATTCGGTCTTTGATACTACCGGCAGGATTCAGATATTCCAGTTTTACATAGATGTTAGGTCCGCCCTGTGGTGTCATCCGATTGAGTTTAACGATGGGGGTCTGCCCGATGGCCTGTAAAATATTGTCATAAACCTGCATGTTTATCATCCTCTAAAAAGGGTTACTGTTTTTTTGAAACGCTTAATCTACTAAAAATCATCGACAAATGCCCATGTGCGGCCACATATTATTGCTATAAAAATAGGCAGAGTTTATCTTAACCGGTTTAATAAGGATGAAGCCAATGCCGTATGATGTGATTATTGTCGGGGGCGGTCCGGCCGGTAGCGCCGCGGCGTTGTTTGCCCGTTCCATGGCCATGAGCGTCCTTTTACTTGATAAAGAGCGCTTTCCCAGAGATAAAATTTGCGGGGACGCCATTTCCGGGAAAGCAATGACCATTCTTAAAGAACTTAGTGTGTTGGATGAAGCGCTCTCATTTCCCCATCAGCGCATGGAGCGTGTGTTGTTCAGCAGCCCCGGTGGTTATCGGATGACCATCCCGTTGTCGGAAAATCGCTAGCCCGATCAGCCGGTTGGTATGGTAATGAAACGCTACGATTTTGATTCCTTCCTTTTGGATAAGGTCAAACAATCCGGTGTGGAGTTACGGGAAGGGTATAAGGTTGTCGATGTAGTGCGTGATGAGTGGGATGCGGTTTGCGGTGTCCGGGCTGTTAGCCCGGCCAACCAAACGGAGACTTTCCACAGTCCGGTTGTGCTGGGCGCCGATGGATTTAATTCCATTATTGCCCGTCGTTGCGGGCTTTACCGGCATGAACCCGCCCATTGGGTGGTTGCCTTGCGGCAATATTTTCACGGGGGGATTGTCCAACCGGGGGAAATTGAAATTCATTTCTTTGAGGAAACCCAACCCGGCTATTTTTGGATTTTTCCACTGGCCGACGGCTGGGTGAATGTTGGCGTGGGCATGCTGCATCAAACCATCCGGAAAAAAAAGATCGACTTAAAGGATGTGCTGAAAAAGGCGTTGGACAATCCCATGATACGGGAACGGTTTCGGGATGCCCGGGCTATGGAAAAACCCCGCGGTTGGAATTTGCCGCTGGGCAGTAAGCGCCGGCCTGCTCATGGAGACGGTTTTATGCTGCTGGGTGATGCTGCGGGATTAATCGATCCCTTTTCCGGGGAGGGGATCGGCAATGCGCTGTTCTCGGCAAAGCTGGCCGTGGAAACCGCTTATAAAGCGCTTTTACGTCGGGACTGTTCCGCCGAATCGCTACGCGAATACGAGCAACGATTATGGCGTAAGCTCGGTAATGAATTATCGACCAGCGCCAAATTGCAAAAAATCGGCAGGATAACGCCCCTGTTGGATTTTGTAATCGGCAGGGCGGAAAATAATCCCCGCGCGGGGCGGCTGCTTACGGCGATGATGCGTAATGATATCCCCAAAAAGGAGTTATCCAACCCGTTGTTTTATATGAAATTACTGTTTACTTAACGAAAGGCGGTACAATGCGTCTCTTATTTGTATTTTTAATTGTAGCCCTCGTGGCATCCTGCGGTAATAATGCACCCAACCAGGAGAATTCCATGTCCATAACAGATAAAGTGAAGCAATTTGCTCCAACGGAAATCACATATGATGAACACCTGTTGGATGCCCGCCAAAAAAAAGTGGTGGAAAAGCTCTATCAGGCGGCGCGTTTGATGGACAGCATTTTTTATAAACAGGTTTACAGCAAAAACGAAACCCTTTTACGCACATTAAAGAAGGATACCACCCCCGTGGGACAGGCCCGTTGGAACTATTTTAAAATTATGTACGGCCCGTTTGACCGGCTGGATCATGACAAACCCTTTTATGGCACGGCCCTCAAACCCGCCGGCGCCAATTTTTATCCGGAAGATATAACACGCGAAGAGTTCAACAATTGGATTAAAGCGCATCCGGAAGACGAAGAAGCGTTTACCAGTGAAGTTACCGTTATCCGCCGGGAAGGAGGCGGGTTGAAGGCCATCCCTTATTCGGAATATTATAAGGACGAATTGACCCGCGCCGCTCGCCTGCTGCGTGAAGCGGCGGATTTCGCGGACAATCCTTCGCTGAAAAAATATTTAAATAGCCGCGCCGACGCCTTTTTAAGCAACGATTATTTTCAGAGTGATATGGATTGGATGGACCTAAAAGACCACGCCATCGAGGTGGTGATCGGGCCCTATGAAGTGTATGAAGATGCTCTGTTTAATTATAAGGCTTCTTTTGAATGTTTTTTAACCCTGCGCGATCCTGAAGAAAGCGCCAAACTCAGGGTCTTTGCCGGTTATCTGAACGATATGGAAAAACATTTACCCATCGATGATCAATATAAAAATTTTAACCGCGGCGGCGAATCGCCCATTGTAGTGGTGCAGGAAGTGTTTGCCTCGGGCGACGCCCGCGCCAACATACAAACCCTGGCTTTTAATCTGCCCAATGATGAACGGGTACGCGAAGCCAAGGGCTCCAAAAAGGTGATGCTTAAAAATATCCACGAAGCCAAATTTAAACAATTGCTGCGGCCCATTGCCCAACGGGTGATCGAAAAGGATGAAATACCCATGGTCACCTTTGACGGTTTTTTCAACCATACGCTGATGCATGAAATGAGCCACGGCATTGGCCCCGGAAAGCTGGTGATTGACGGACGTAACACCGAAGTGAAAAAGGAATTGAAAGAAACCTATTCCACTATCGAGGAATGTAAGGCCGATGTGCTGGGCATGTATAATAATTTTTTTATGATTGAAAAAGACGTGTTTCCGGAATCTTTTGAAAAACCGATTTGGGTAAGTTTTTTAGCCGGTATATTCCGTTCGGTGCGTTTTGGGGTCAATGAAGCACATGGCGCCGGCAATGCCATCATCTTTAATTATATGTATGAAAAAGGCGCCTATCGATATAACGAACAGACCGACCGCATGTCCGTGGATTTTGAGAAAGCGCCGGCCGTGTTAAAGGATTTGGTGCATGCCTTGTTGATGATTCAGGCCCGCGGAGATTATGAAGGCGCCAAAGCCATCATAGACCAATACGGTAAGGAAACGCCAATTATGAAAAAAATGACTGATAAGCTGAAAGACCTGCCGGTGGATATCCGTCCGGTTTTTGAAATCGAAAAGCAGGTAACACACTAAGAAAACACAACGGGACGGTCATTTTAAGGCGCTTTATAAATTCCGACGAATTTGTGCCGAAAACCAGACGGTCTGTACAGGCGGATGATTCAATAAATAAGATTACGGAGAAAAGAGTGTCCAAGCGCGCGAAAATAATATGCACCATCGGTCCGGCCTCGGATAGCGAAGCCATGCTCGAACAATTGATGTTGAACGGAATGGATGTGGCCCGTTTGAATTTTTCGCACGGCAGCCATGAATCCCATCTGCAAAATATGGAACGTATCCGCAAGGTGGCGCGCAGGCTTAATAAGCCGGTGGCCATACTGATGGATTTGCAGGGCCCCAAAATCCGTATAGGCACCTTTGCCGAAGGGCCGGTTACGGTTAAGCCCGGAGAACTGTTTACCATTACCACGGAGGATGTACCCGGTAATCAGCATATCGTTAGCACCAGTTATCAAAATTTACCCCGGGATGTGCACCCCGAAGATAAGATTTTGATCAACGACGGATTGATACAGATGCGGGTGCAAAAAACCACGGATAAGGAAGTGTTCTGTGAAGTGGTTATCGGCGGGATATTGTATGATCGCAAAGGGATCAACCTGCCCGGTGTGGAGATATCCGAGCCGTCTCTGACCAATAAGGATTTAAGCGATCTGCAATTTGGGCTGGAACATGGTGTGGATTATGTGGCACTTTCCTTTGTACGAACCGCGGCGGATATCCGGGATATCAAAACGCGCATGGCCGGCCGGGCCGTGCCGGTGGTGGCTAAAATAGAAAAACCAGAAGCGGTGGAAAATATTGACGCCATCATCGCCGAATCGGATGCTATTATGGTGGCCCGGGGCGATCTTGGCGTGGAAATTTCCGCCCAAAAAGTGCCGGTGGTCCAAAAGATGATCATTGAGAAATGTATGCGTGCCGGCGTACCGGTTATCACGGCCACGCAAATGCTCGATTCCATGATGGCCAATCCGGTGCCCACCCGCGCCGAAGCATCCGATGTGGCCAATGCCGTTTTTGATGGCACAGATGCCGTTATGCTTTCCGGTGAAACCGCTTTCGGAAAATATCCCCTGGAGTCGGTGGCTATGATGCGTGATATCATAAAAGAAGCCGGGCATGGCGACTATTTTCGCATCAATCCGGAAAAAGTTTTTAACCATCGGCCCATGTCGGCCAGTCGTTCGGTCTGTCACGTGGCCAATGTCAGCGCGGATGATATCGGCGCGAACTATATCGTTGTGTTTACGGAATCGGGCTTCACCGCGCAAATTATGTCCAAATACCGGCCCAGGGTGCCGGTCCTGGCGTTGACCATGCGTGAGGTATCTTACCGAAAAATGGCCCTTTATTGGGGCATACGTCCTTCCCTGATCGATCACCAGGTGGATTTGCACAAGGACCTGGCGCCTTTTGAAAAACATCTGAAAGAAGAAGGTCTGGTTAAAAGCGGCGACAAGCTGATCATCGTGGCCGGGTCTTCCATTGAAGAGGGCGCCACGAATATGATGCGTATCCATCGTGTGTTATGATCGGAAAACCGATCCCTCTATTCCGGCTTTAAACCATGTATCTGTTGCATTCCGAATCCCATGATCCCCTGTATCATGCCGCCCTGGAGGAATATCTGGTTCGTTCTCTGCCGGCGGACATGCCTGTCTTCCTGACATATATCAATGCCCCCGCGGTGGTGATAGGTAAAAATCAGATTCCCTGGCGGGAATGCGCCCTGGAACAATTGGATGAACTGGGCATGACTCTGTGTCGCCGTGTTTCCGGTGGCGGCACGGTGGTACACGATCCGGGCAACCTGAACTTTGCTTTTATAGTTCCCAGCGATATCCGCCATGTCAATAATTACGCACCGTTTTTGGAACCCATTGCCGCATTTCTGCAAAAAATCGGTGTGCCCGCCACGTTAAACGAGCGCAATGATCTGGTGATGGACGGATTTAAAATTTCCGGCAACGCGCAGTTTACCAGCCGGGGGCGCATGATTTCGCACGGCACCTTATTATTTAACAGCGATTTGAAGCGACTGAAAAGGGCGCTGGCCGCGCCGTCCGTGGTTATCGAAAGCAAGGCGCGCGCGTCGGTGCGTAGCCCGGTTGCCTGTATTTCGGAAAGGTTAACATTCGGGATGACCATGGAAGAATTCAGGCAGGAACTGGAAAAAAACGTAGGCGCTCATTTTGGTGTTCGGGGCGATTTTGTTTATGACGAGAATATCGATGAGAATGTAGGGCGCATGGTTAGAGAGAAATATGCCTCCCATGACTGGCTGTATGGCCGCACACCGCTCTTTTTCGTGCATTCCGTTTGGGAAGATCAGCCGATACGGGTTACCGTGCGCAACGGCAGGTTTTGGGGTATTGAAGGAACGGACAGCGCGTGGTGGGAAACTTTGTATGGTACACCCTATCGATACCAGACTCTGTATCAGGCGTTTGTTCAAAATGTTGAAATTAAACCATCAAAGCCTTACACTCACAGCGAACGGATACGGGGGATATATCCATTTTATGAAAGTTAATAGTCGAATATTGATCACAGGCGGCGGCAGTGGTATCGGCCGGGCAACGGCGCGTTACTTTGCAAAACAGGGTGCCGGGGTGTATATCGTTGGTCGGCGCCGGGAAAAGCTGGAAGAGACCGCTAAAGATTATAAAAATCGTATAACCGTCATTCAAGCCGATATTTCCGATGAAAGCGGTCGCGAACATATCGCACATGTTGTGGACAGGCCCTTGCAAATGTTGCTGCATAACGCGGCAATTCTTGGCCCTATCACCGATCTCACATCTATCCCCGAAAAAGAATGGCAACAGGTTCAAAATATCAACGTGAACGGCCCGCTGTTTTTGACGCAGGCCCTGGCGGACAGACTGCACCACGCGCGCATCATGCATGTTTCTTCGGGAGCCGCGCATTATCCCATTGCTTCATGGGGCGCCTATTGTGTTTCCAAGGCGGCGTTGTTTATGATGTACCGCATGTTCAGGGAAGAACACAGCCTGCCGGGCGCTCTGTTTGCCTCCTTGCGTCCCGGCATAGTGGATACGGAAATGCAGGCGCATATTCGCAGCGGCGATACGGCGCGTTTCCCTCATCTGCATAGATTTCATGAATTTTATAAGAACGGCGCCTTGACCGCGCCGGAGGAGGTGGCGCGTTTTATATACTGGGTGTTCACCGCCACGGACGACGCGCTTTTTGAGGCGGAAGAGTGGGATATCCGTGATGAGCGGTATAGCCGTAAATGGCGTGCGGCCACTAATGAATCGGAGGTATAAATGAAATATTGGCTACTTAAATCCGAACCCAACACCTATTCCTGGAGTGATTTGAAAAACGAAAAGGATAAAACAACCACCTGGGAAGGCGTGCGCAATTATCAGGCACGGAACATCATTCGTGATGAAATGGCCAAAGATGATCTGGCCTTTTTCTATCACAGTGTGGTTAAGCCCATGGCTATTGTGGGCATCGTACGTATCGTACGCGCGGCTTATCCCGACTATTTCGCTTTTGATCCGACTCATAAGTATTATGATCCCAAAAGTAAAAAGGATAACCCAACCTGGTATATGGTGGATGTCCAGGCGGTGGAAGAATTTATAACGCCGATTACATTAACGACACTTAAGTCCCACGCTGCGTTACATCAAATGCGGTTGTTGCAAAAAGGGAGCCGGTTGTCCGTTCAACCCGTTAGCCACTTTGAATGGGAATACATTTGCGGATTGTCGAAACGTAGAAAGGTGTAAAAAATAAGGCATTAAATCACCGCCTTGTCCCTGTCATTCCGAACGTAGTGAGGAATCCTCTCCCTTATAAAAACCCATGCATCGGTTTGGGCAATTATGCATATACCCCACACCCCAAGATTAAAATCGTGGGTTAATTCCATTGGTCCCGTGATGGGTTGAGAG
>RFFS01000014.1 GCA_003696775.1 Calditrichota bacterium | reverse complement strand
GCGCATGGCATGCACCCACTCCGAATAATGCACGATTTCTTCGGGGAATACGAGCGGCTTGCCCAGTTTGTCCAAAATACGGCGTACCTGATCGCGCAATTCCTGATGATGCAATATTTCGTTGCGGGTTTCCTTATAATGCCCGTAACTGGTGCCACAGTGAATCAACGGGAAATAACCGTCTTCATACGCCTGGGCAAAGTTCCGAATGGCCACGGCGGCCTGGGCCGCGGAATTGGATGCGGAGGAAGCATAGTAATTCCATGCCGTGCAGGATGTTTGGTCTTTCGGATCATAATAGTTATAACCCAGTTGCCGATGCAGCCAGAAAATGGACGTGGAATATCCCGGAATATGCCCGCACTGTCCACAGCTTTTATGATGCCAGGTATTCTGAATCGGAATTTTCTTTTTCCGACCGTATTTGGTATCCACTTCCACATAGTTACCTTCTTCTATGCGGTGGACAATGATCTCCCCCTTGGCTTCCAGATCAAACAATTGATCCTTAAAATACTCAGTCGGGATATCTCCCTTGCGGTCGAAAAAGCGATCCTTGGCTTTTGTCGGCCCGGGACTAATAACGTTCAATTTTGATGACATAGACTCCCCCTTAGGGTTAATTAATTATCTAAAATGACAAGGGTGTTTTCAGCTTCCCTTTCCAGGGGCAGTGGTTCTTCCACTGCTTCCCCCACATTCAGGATATATACCGGCGCCCACTCTTCCCAACTGAAACCGATGGCACGCAGCAGGTCTTCTTTTATTTTTTCCGATAAAAATGTCACAACGCCGGTATCCAGGCCTTCGGCATGGGCCTGCAACATCATATTTTGCGCGGCGCACCACAGTGACCCCACATTGTGCTCCATTTTATGCACATTGGCGTTTTTTTGCGCCAGCGCTAAAATCATAACCGGGGCGGCGCCGATATCCACTGCAAAAGCGGCGGCTTTTGTTTCCCAGTCTGCCTCGCGCCCCCACGGTTGGTGTTCATACATGTATCGCATGTATTTGAGTACCGATGGGTCGCTGCTCAACAGGGCGGCCGCCTGTTCCCGCGCCTGATTTTTCAGCACGACAAACTTCCTGTTTTGCAGTTGATAAATGCTCAATGGCGCCCAGAGCGCCGCTTCCAGGATGTTTTCCAGCGCCTTATCGGAAACGGGTGTAAATTTGTCAAATGAACGACACGTACGACGTGTTTTAATGAGTTGCAGTGCCTGTTTTGCCAACATACCGACCTCCTTCAAAAACCATTGAAGTTATCTGAAATAGTATGCGGGGTGTTCAGATCTTCAACTCATGAATGTTTTAAATAACGACTTCCACTTCGTCCAGATCATAGCCATGTTCTTCGAGCAACTCTTCCATCACTTCGGACAGGATCATAAAAATACCTTCATCCAGAGTTTCGATGATATCGAGGTTACCGGAAAGTTTCCAGATCAGAAAGAGTTCCAGACGTGTTTTTTCGCTTACATCCCAAGCCAATTCCGTTGTATGCAGCGTTTCCGGCGGAATGGCGCGGCGCCAGTTTTCCAGGTTTTCGGAAACCTTCACCACATCGGGGCCCCAATCCGGGAAAAAGTCCGGCTGCAGCATGTCTGGCGCCACCTGGGTACCGGTGCTCATCACCTTGTAAATGATCCGGCTGTATGCCTGCAACGCGGTTTTGGCGGATTGCAAACCGTTTTTCACGGCCACTTCGCGCATAATGGTAATGATGCCACCGGGGTTGTTTTGCCGCGGACAACGGGTGCAGGAAAAACACTGCGAACAGTCCCAAACGTTGTCATTAAGCAACTCGTAAAAGGTTTCCACGTCCTCGCGGGCCATTACCTGGGCAAAAACGCGCGGACTAAAATCATAAAAGCGGGCGGATGGACAGGAAGCCACGCAAATGCCGCATTCGTAACAACCGTACAGGGTGGTATGCCAACGCATATCATCCTTTACTTCCTGGAACAGCCTTTGCTTTTCCTCAATGGGTACATCCTGGTATTTTGCATCTGCATAAATAGACGCCATTGTAATGCCTCTCGCTAATTTATTTGTTCAGATAATTTGTCAACACCTTCAGTTGTTCGCGGGTCGGTGTTCCGACAAACCGTTCCAACTCCTTGTCACCGTCGGACAATATGATGGTTGGAATGGTTTTGATACTTTCCTTGTAGGCTTCTTGCAGCCCTTCCTTATTTTCCAGTTTGACGGTTTTTAACTGAAACGACTCCGGGTGCTTTTCCACAACTTCCCAAACCATGCGTAATGCCGGGCCACAACTGGCACAGGCCGGATGGGTGAAAACCCGGATCAGTTTCGCCATCAGCCATCAAAGCCTTCGCAATGAATACATTCGCCCAAATCCTTTTCCGCCATATAATTTTCAAAACCGGGCACGGCGTCGGCCCCTTTTTGCAGGTTGGCCAGATCGGCCGCCATATCCGTGGGACGTATTTTTACAATCCAACCTTTTTTATAGGGACTTTTGTTCAACATTGTGGCATCAGATTCCACTTCGGCATTAACTTCCACAATTTCTCCGGTAAAAGGTGATTTAACGGGCCCGACCCATTTTCCTGATTCCACCGTAGCCAGACTCTTGCCGAATTTGATCTTTTTACCAGCGGCTTTCGGTTTACAGTGAATCACCGAACCGGCCAGGGTTTGAGCGATGTCGGTCATGCCCACCAAAGCCGTTCCGTCCCCCAGGTCTTTGGCCCAAACGTTAAAATCCACATGATAATAAAGATCATCGGGCAACAAACAATTCTTTAACTCTGCCATAGCTCACCTCACTAATAATTGAGTACCACATCGGCGCTAAGGGCTTCGTCCATCATCCAGGCGGCGCCCACAACGTCATCTATTTCATCGATCAGGTCATCCTTGGTCATATTATGTAAATCCAACGCGGCAGAGCAGCAATATAATTCCACACCGGCCTCCTTGGCATCACGCAGGAAATCGATGATCAACTTGCCGCCTTCCAGAGCTTTAAGATTTTCCGCCACGCCTTTTTTGGCCAGCAGAACGCCGTCTATCTGAAAAACAATTTTCACCTCGTTATCCATTACGGCGGCGATATTAGCCATGTAAAACGGCGTGGCACATCGCTGCGGGGTATCCGGACCCGAGGTCATAAATATAAACACACTTCCTTCATCATCCATTTCGTACACTCCTTAACTAGCGGTTACTTGTTCCAAAAGTTGTTTAAAATCACCGGTATCCACACCGGCCATATCCGGCTTCAATTCATTCAGCGCCGACTCCAGGCGGCGTTTCATTTCATTTTTATCAAACGGCACGCCGACAAACTTTTCCGAAAAACGGGACAGGCAATCCTGGGGGCTCATGGGGAAATCACCGGAAATGCATACATCGTCCACCACACCGTCCACCACACGCATCGTGCCGCGAATTAATCCTCCGGGCGCTTTATGCATCGCCTGCACAATCTTTACGGAATTGGATATTTTTACCTGATTGCCGTCTTTTTCCTTTAAGCGGATTTCATTCATCCAACTGTCGCTTTTCAAACGATTGTCCCATTCGTAAATGGCGTCCATTTCGTCGGGCGTGGGCATGGATGGGATCAGGGTGATGCCGAAAATTTCCTCAAAGGAACTCAACAGGGCTTCCGCCACTTCCTCTAATTTCGGCAGGCTTTCCAGTTCTTTTTTCATGGTGGACATATAAGTATCCATGCCGGCGCGCACCTTATCACGCATTTTTTCATCCGGCAGGCGTAACACACGGGCCATCAACGCCGTATCAAAATCGAACATCATGCTGCCGGCAAATACGATACCTTCATCGATTTCTCCCACGCCGGTACCGCCAATTTTTTTACCGTTGACATGGATATCGTTTATGGGGCGGAACGAAGCATTCACCCCCAGCTTGTGGTAAGCCAGCACAACCGGACGGGCCAGAGTTTCAAATCGCTCTTCCAGGGAAAGGGGCAGGCCGAATTCCCGCGCACGAGCGGCGGGCAGCATAACATGAAAGAACAATTGATTGGCATCCAGCAACACCGCACCTCCGCCCACATGACGGCGAATAACCGGAATTTTATTTTCAAGGCAATACTCCAGGTCCACTTCCCGGGCCACTTCCTGAAAGTAACCGGTGGACACATAAGTCGCCTCCGGACGCATAATCGAAATGGCCGGATCGCTGTTCGCTTTCATACATTGTGTGATGCCGTGGTAAATGCTTTGTGAGCGCAAAACGCTCACCATGCCCATATCCAGTAGTCTTACGTGCACACCCGCCTCGTATTATAGAAAAAGTTGTATATCCGCTTCGGCGGCAAATTCCAAAAACGTCGCGGCGCCACCGAGCTCCACTCCGTCTATAAAATCATCTTTGGTAAAGCCGAACACATCCATTGTCATTTGACAACCCACCATCTTGACGCCGCTTTCCACACAAATATCCCTGAGTTGTTCAATGCTGGCCACGCCTTTGCTTTCAAAGGTTTTTTTCATCAGGGACGTAGCCACATCGTTAAAACCCGGCAGATTGGAAGAAATTAAATTCGGGATCGGCCATTCAATATTTTTAAAGGATTTAGGACCAAAAGGCATTTTCATCGGCATGGAAGGATTGGCATGCGGCGCCACTTTGGCATCGATTTTTTTCTTCAAAAGAGTTAATCCGTAAAAGGTGAAAAATATCTGAACTTCCATATCCAGAGCCACGGCCGTGGAAGCCAGGATAAAGGGCGGGTAAGCCCAATCCAATTCACCGCGAGAGGCGATTAACGCCATTTTTTTTGTGTCTGACATAACTCAACTCCTCAAAAATTATTTTTTGCGTATAAAAAAGACATATTCATCGCCGGTTTGCTCGGACGAAAGCAATTCATTTCCGGTACGCTTGCTCCAGGCGTTCATATCGTTTATGGAACCCGGATCGGTGGCCACCATCTTTAAAACATCACCCGAATTCAGGGATTCGATGGCTTTTTTTGTTTTGAGGATAGGCAGCGGGCAGTTTAAACCGCGGCAATCCAGCTCCATATTAGCTTGAACTTCGCTCATTGAAATTCCTCCAAAAGTATGTGTTTATAATTTGAGAGAGTTGGTCAGGCGGGTTTATAACGACAAAAGACGTGCCAAAATTTTCCGGTAAAGGTTGAACCGGCCACCACACACAGGCCAACCCCTGTGTTTATGCCGGATAAGCGATATTTGACGGTGTGTTATTGGTCAGCGTATCTAAATGAAAAAAAACGGATTTTTGTTCTGTTTTATGGCGCCAGTACCACAGGTATGGTATTTTTACCCTATTTGTTTTCCGAGAAGGCCCATTTACTGATATCGTATTTTTTCATCTTTTCAGTGAAATTTTTATAATGAATGCCCGCGTGACGCGCGGCCTGTGAAATATTACCCTTGTAACGCTTGAGCAGACGGGTGATGTATTCCCTTTCGAACTTGGCAATCAGCTCATTTTTCAATACGTTAAAGGTCAGTTCCTCGTTGATGAAATACTGGTAATTATGCACCTGGGGCAGACGGATACAACTTCCCAGAGTTTGTAAAGAGAGCACCGGTTCTTTGGATTTTATAACGGCGCGTTCCATCACATTTTCCAGTTGCCGGATATTGCCGGGCCAACTATGCTCCATCAACATTTGCAAGGCTTTGGGATCGATGGCCTCGATTTTTTTGTTGAATTTTTCCGCGTAGCGTTGCAAAAAGTGCATGGCCAGCAACGGTACATCATCCATGCGTTCCCGGAGGGGCGGCAACTCTATGGGAATCACATTCAGGCGGTAATACAGGTCCTGACGGAAACGTTTCTTTTCCACATCGCTTTCCAACTTGCGATTGGTGGCGGCAATCACCCGCACATCGACCTTGATGGTCTTATTGCTGCCCACACGTTCAAATTCCTGTTCCTGAAGCACCCGTAACAATTTGGACTGCATGGCCGGTGAAATATCGCCGATTTCATCAAGGAACAAGGTGCCTTTGTGCGCCTGTTCAAAACGACCGATGCGTGTGTTCAACGCCCCGGTAAAGGCGCCTTTTTCATGGCCGAACAATTCACTTTCCAGCAGGCTCTCCGCCAACGCGGTGCAGTTAACGCGCACAAAGGATTCGTTTTTACGAATGCTGTTATAATGAATGGCCTTGGCAATCAGCTCCTTACCCGTGCCTGTTTCTCCGTATATCAGTACGGTGGCGTCGGTATCGGCCACGTCGGTAATCAAATCAAAAATGGCGCGCATTTGCTCATTCTGGCCGATGATATTGCCAAACCCGTAACGCTGATCCACTTCCTGGCGCAGGCGCCGCACTTCTTTTTTCAGGGCCTGCTGGCGAATGGCCATTTGCACAACGGTTGTCAGCTCATCATAATTGATGGGTTTGGTCAGATAATTCAACGCCCCTTTATTCATGGCGTCCACCGCCTGCTCGATGGAACCGTGTGCGGTAACAATGATGATCGGCACGTCTATCTGATGTTCCTGGATGGATTCCAAAAGCTGCATACCGTTCATTTTGGGCATCTGATAATCCGCTATGATGGTGTCATACTCTTCGCTTTTGATTTTTTCCAATCCGATCAAACCATTATCGGCCACATGCACCTCGTAGCCTTCCCGCTTCAGGTTGGCTTTCATAACCGTCAAAATCGAGGGTTCATCATCGATGACCAGAATTTTGGGACGTGGTATCATGTATCGCCTCCGCCTATGGGCAGCCGGATCACCGCCCGGGTGCCCGTCCCGTCTTCCCGAGACTTCAAGGAAAAGTATCCGTGGTGGTTATCCACAATGCGCTGAACGATTGTCAGGCCCAAGCCCGTTCCCTTGGCTTTGGTGGTAAAAAACGGTTTTAACATCTTGTCAAAAGCCACTTTTTCCAGCCCACCACCGTTATCCTCCACCACAATTTCCATAAAGGGCCGTTCAATTTGCTCATGCAGGCGATAGTAAATATGCAGGGTGGGCTGTTTCGATTCTTCCATCGCCTCGATGGCGTTTAGAAAAATATTGATCATCGCCTGTTGCAACTGACCGTCGTTGATAATCATGTTGGGTAAACGATCCGGGGCTTTGTAAATCACATTGACTTTGCCGGACATGAGCTGGGGGCGCACCACCTGCAGGGCTTTGTCCACCACATCACGCACATCTCCCGGCTGCAACACGGGCAACATGGGCTTGGTCAGGGACAACAGTTGCGTGGTCACGTTGTTGACGCGCTCCACCTGTTCTTCAATCAATTTCAGATATTCCCCGGCATCCGGATCATCGATTTCACCTTTGAGATAATGGGCGGCGCCTTTTATGGCGTTTAGGGGATTGCGAACTTCGTGGGCCACCTTGCCGGCCATGGTTCCGATGTCCGCCAGTCGTTGGGCATGCTCCAGACTGGAACGCATGCGTGTCGCGTCGGTAACATCCTTCACATATTCGATGATCTGATTGATTTGCCCGTCACTGTTATACAACGGGAAATTATGCAATTCAAACACTTTCTCTTCACAACTTTGTTTATCATCCTTGGTACAATAGGTGTAAATGGGCTGACCGCTTTCAAAAACGCGGCGCGCGTTACAAAATGCGCAACGATTGGGCCCGCCGGTGCACATTTCATAACAGGTTTCACCCACTATGTTTTCTTTGGCGTACCCCAAAATGTCCTTCATTTTTTTATTATGGGCCACGATTTTAAAATCATGATCGATGATCATAATCCCGTCGGAAATACCGTCAAAGATCGCTTCGAGACGACTTGTACTTTTTTTCAATTCGGCTGAAAACTTTTCGGCCTGCTCCTTGGCTTCGTTTAACTGGCGAAAATTATTATCCAGGGTTTCCACCATATGCGCGAAACCGCTGTACAACAGATCCATCTCATCGAGAAACTGGCCTTCCGAGGGTACTTCCGGGGCAACATCCCAGTCACCACGGCGAATGCGATCCATTTTTTCAGTCAGTTCCACAACCGGCTTTATCATGATTTTGGCAAAAAGAAACAAGGTTAACAGCCCGCTAATAATAAAATAGACCGCCAGCAGGGTGAGTAATAGGTAGGTTTTATCCGGATAAACGGCCGTCCAATAGCCATAACCCGCCAGTCCGCTGATAACAACAAGGACAAGGGCTAAAGCGCCGAAAATAAGAAATTTGTATTTTAAGCCGGTACGTTTCATCATCCATTTCTTCCATAAAAAAAAGGAGAGCCTCAGGCTCTCCCGAAATGTACTATATTTTTTTATGTACTCAAAATAGCGCCAGCTACGCTTCACCGCCTCCTCCGTTTTGCACCTGAATGGTTTCCCGCGTGCTACGGGCCAGCAATTCCTGCAAATGGTCCGATGTGGCCGCCTGCATGGCGCTTACGGTTTTGGAAACATCGATATTGTTGCGCATGCCAAACAAAGTGATATCCAGGATAATATGATTCGTGGCGATATCGACGATGGCACGGTTATGGGTCCAGGTGGTCTTTTTGGACATGCGTGCGTCGGCTTCACCCATCAGCAACTCATTTTGATCCACCACCAAAATAATTTTATGATCCCAAAATCCTTCCAACTCCTTCTGATCCAGGCCGTAGCTGTATTTGCATTCCGTCGGCAAATCGATGGATGTAAAGGAAAAGGCGATGATGGTCACCCCTCTGTCAATGGCTGCTTTCAATTCATTTTTTAACTGATCCGCTTCGCGCTGCCAAACGGAAAGATAGATGGATGTCCGCGCGCGTTCAATCATCTCACGCGCTTTATGAATCATGTTTTCATAACCGACGATATTCCACAAATGCCCGGGCTCCACGGAGGTTTCAAAATGTTTCATGGCTTTGCGCACATCGTCCACCCGTTCCTTAAATTGCCGTTCCAGCAAATCGAACAACTGGTCAGGCGGAAGCGGCATGTATTTTTGCGGTTCCGTGTAGGTGCCGTTTACCGCGCCTATGTTTTCCAGTTTGCGGATCACGTCATATATGGCCGAACGGGGCACGCCCGACTGCTTGCTCAGCTCATATCGCGTGGCCGGGTTATGTTGCAACAGCGAGATATAAGCTTTTGCTTCATACATGGTAAATCCCAGTTTTTTCATGCGCTGTGCTATGTCATCATACACCATGACTCATTCCTTTGTACTTAACAAATTTTTCAGCATTGGTAAAAGCGTAGCCCGCCAATTCCCCCAATTATGGCCGTCGGTTACCGGAAAGTAGCTCACCCGTGCCCCGCGTGCCTGTAAAGCGGCTTTTACTTTTTCTATATATCGCTCCTGTCGCTCAAATTTTCCCATGGACACGGCCACCTTTTGTCCCCCCACATTCGAATCGCTCAGAAAACCGACAATCGCCAGGCTGTCCACCCATACCGACGGGGACTGGGCAAAAACGCCCGCCCACTCGTCGCTGTAATCTTTAAGGGCATACAAAGCCGTTAAACCGCCCAGGGAAACCCCTCCCACAAATTTTTGACGTGGGCGCCAGCCATAACTTTTCCAGATATCGGGCAACAGACGTGTCATCATATGTTTTAAATAATTATCATTTAACCAATAGGCACGCATTCTGTCCGGCGTGTTAATGAAAACGGCCGTCACCGGCGGCAGGTCTCCATTCCGTACGGCATTATCCAGAATCACCCCGGCGGAACCGTACCGCAGATAATCCTGACCATCCAAAAAAACCAGACACGGCGCGTCGTTGGCCGCCCGGACATGGCGATAAACATAAACGGTTTCCCGGTCGGAACCATCACCAAAGGTTAAGGTGTCCGGAATGGTGAGCGCGGTATTGTGTCCGGGCAAAACCGACGTTGGAAAACGGTAATCGGGCATATAGACAACGGAATTGACTCCGTAGCCACCGCGCGCTATCCGTTTATTGAGTGAATCGGTTTGCCAGACACCATTTACCAGCAGCTTATACTCAATGCGGGCATCTATCGGAAACGTCCGCCGACAATAATAAACATCCGTTCCGACGATATTGTAAAACGGTGTGGCATTTTTTGACCAGCCGTTGAAATCTCCGCTTAAAAAGACGGATACCGGTTGATCACTTTTATAAAAGAACCAGACAACACTATCGGCTACCAGCGGAAATGACGAAATATTATGCCAATATTCATCCAGACGCTGCTGACGTTCCTGCGTGCTTAAAGGCTCTAAATCCTGGATATACTCATCAAAATCGCCGCCATTGGAACAGGAAGAAAAAAATGTGCATGATAAGGTAAAAAGCAGTATGGGCCACACCCATTTCGGGTATGTGCATAATTTGTGGAAAACTCCCACAAATGGATACATTCGTACACCACTTGTTCGTTCAAAACCCATACTAACCCACCCTAAGGCATTGTAATTATACAACTTACAGGAACGCCATCCCTTATATTGCCTTTAAGCTTTTACCCACACAATATTATCATATTTACACATTATTGTGGATAACTCACTGTTTTTCCACAACCACATCGTCCACCCGTACCTCCGAGGAGAGGTGACGGAACCAGAAATAATAGAGACCGGCGGACAGAATCAGCAACAATCCGGCCAACCAGGCAAACTCATCCCAGCGCTTCAGAATTATCGTCATACCTGTTAAAAACAACACAACCTGCCAGGGCACGGCAAAAAAGGTGGCGATAATATCCCGCCGGTTTTCCGTGTTGATCTGTTCCATTGTGGATGCTTTGATTTTTTTACGAATCGGACCCCAAAATCCAAAAGGCCGGGTGCGTTTATAAAAGGTCATCAGGACCTTTTCATCCGTGGGCGGCGCCGCATAGGTTCCGATGATCATGCCGATCAGAGACGCCGAAGTGGTTATCATAAAGGCATAATATTCCGGTATATCGGGTAAATACATACGTTGTAATACCGCCGCCACCATGCCGGCTACCGTTCCGGCGGCAAAACCGTACCCGTTCATGCGCCACCAGTACCAACGGGCCATGGTGGGTATTAACAAACCCGCGCCGAGACTGGAGGTGATCCAACCCCATATCTCATTGATATTGTTGATCAACAACATAAAACCCAGACCCAACGCCACCAATATAACTGATGACCAGCGACTGTGGGCCATCAGAGTTTTTTCATCCGCATCGGGGTTGATGTAGGTTTGATAAATATCCTTCACCCAATATGCCGCGCCGGCATTCACCGTGGAATCAAACGTGGACATGGCCGCCGCCATCAAACCGGCCACCAGAATCCCTTTGATGCCCATGGGCACCATCTGATTGATGACTATGGGCAACACTTTTTCCGGATCGTTGATCACACCGCTCTGCGTGCCGAAAACAATCCCCAAAATGGCGATGGCCGCGATAAAAGGCCAACGGAAGGCCAGCAATACCGTCCAAAACAGGGATAACAGACCCGATTCGCGATCGCTGCGCGAAGCAAAAAAACGTTGAATCATATATTGTGAGGTCCCCCCCGCGCCTTCGATGGTCACTTTGACAAGATAAAACAGAATGGCGATGCCAAATAAATTATATATGGAATAAGCCGACTCTTCGGGCAGGTTCAACGTCCAATGGGGTATAACACTTGTCCAGGCTTCCCGTGTGGTTTCCAGGGCCATAAAACCGCCATCACGCAGCGGCACGGACACCTGAAAGGTTTCCGGCAACTGAAAGCTGAAAAAGGCCAGACCGCAAATAAATATGATGGTACCGAAAATTAAAATACCCTGAAACACATCCGTCCAGACCACCCCGTACAATCCGCTGGCCACGGTATAAATCATGGCCAGTACAATCATTAAGGTCGCCGCCCAAAACTGCGAGGGCAGTCCCATAAAATCCGGTATGCCTAAAAATTCACCCACAAATTTCCCGGAGCCGATGGCGAAATAGGTGATCATGGCTATGGTGACAATGAGGATTGAAATGGCGGCTATCAGGCGGGCCACATCCCCCTGACGCCCCTTGCCGAAACGGAAATGCATCCATTCGGCCAGGGTCATCACCAATGCGCGACGGTTCCATTTTCCCTGAAAGATCATCAAAAAGGCCATTATTAACGTTACCCCGCCGCGGATTTCTATAAAAAATCCCGACGCCCCCAGGGCAAACACAAACGCCGTGTTGATCATGGTACCGCTGACATCCAGATTGGACGACATACCCGAAGCGCCCAACGCCCACCAGGGAAGATTCCGCTCTCCGAGAAAATACGAGCCGATGCCCGCCGACGCTTTCCGTTGAAACCAAACTCCAATGCCCACCATGGCCACCAGATACAGTATGACAATTGAATAATCCAATATACTCATGCTTACCCCGATTATCGTATTAATGTTTTAGGCAGGATACTTTTCCCGGTACTTAAACGCATTAAGCAACAGGAAAAATAACCTGTAATAAAAAACAGACCGGCCCGGAGACCGGTCTGTAATGGGAAAGAACTTACTTCATTAAAATCATTTTTTCCGTGGCGGTGAAATCACCGGCGGTCAGTTTGTAGAAGTAAACACCCGAGGCCATAACATGACCGGCGGCATCTTTACCGTTCCATACACTGGTATGGGTACCGGCGGTTACATTGCCATCGATCAATGTGGCTATTTTTTGCCCGATGATGTTATAGATTTCCAATGTTACCTTCCCGGCTTGCGGCACGGCAAAGCGGATGGTTGTGGTCGGGTTGAAAGGGTTCGGAAAATTTTGTTCCAGGTTGTAGGTCACCGGAATGGAAGGTTGATCGCCCAGACCCGTGTAGGAATCGTAAGGGCTTATTTCCTGCGCGTCGGATTTATCCTCGGAATTGGTCCACACATCGGCGGGCATAATCCAGGGATTAACCGGGAAGTTGCGGGCTTTATCCTGTCCGATATAGCGAATGCGGTAAGCAAAATCACCAAACCCGGCCGGCTCATACGTCCAGGTACCGTCCTGACTGCGCCAGGCGTAACGGTATTCAAAGGTATTGAAGGAAGGCGCCGCAACGGCCATCGTACCCGTATAGATATTATCACCGTCGCTGTCGGTCAACATCAACACGCGCATTTCATCCGTATCGGTCCAGCCCTGCGTGGCTACAAAGGAGGGCATTTCCCCAATCCAGTATAAGGTGTCGGTGGCGGGATCAAACGGAACGGCCTGTAAATCGCTGTCCATGGCCGGGCTCATGTCCACGGAAAAGGTTACTTCAAGATTATTGCCGCTTTCGATCACCCATTCCGGATCCACATCATCATAATAAACCGGTGTGTCGGTTATTTCCTGGTTATCCACGCCGTCAAAAGCAACGTCGCGATTACCGCCGCCCTGAGAGGCGGGACGTTCCCAGCCGTCGGTCCAGATGGTGTTGGGGTCGTCTTTTATAACAAAGAATTTGTACGACTGCATATCGCCCACGCCGGTTTGCTCAAAGGTTACATTCAGAAACCATTCCAGCGGATCGGTGGCGTTGCTGTTCATTTTGGAGCGTGGCGCGTCGCTGTCGCCCCAACCGTTAAAACCACCGCGTACCTGCACGGAATCCTTCAACGGATCAAAGATCAGCACTTCGGCCATCACATCCATGCGCACTT
Organism: Calditrichota bacterium; assembly: GCA_003696775.1. GTDB lineage: Bacteria > Calditrichota > Calditrichia > Calditrichales > J004 > J004. The sequence continues at coordinate 12,276 of RFFS01000014.1, read as the reverse complement.
TAAAGTTAATGGAGCCGTCTTGCAAATCGGTTACGACATCGTCATCATTGTAATAAACCGGCGGAATTATGGTATCGTTCGCGCCGATCATAATGACACGGTTATTATCTTCGTTGTTACCCCAGTCCGTGCCAATTATATACTTAAACTGATGTTCGGCATTGGCCGACATGGGATAGGTTACCACATATATACTGTCACCGTCGGCATCGTCCATATCGGGCGCGTCACCCGGGCTCCAGCCTTGAAAATCACCGGCGCAGCGTACCACATCCGTTGCCGGATCGAACAGACCTTCCAGAATTTTAACGCTCATATCCACCTGCAACGTCACATTAACGGTATCGCCGCCCACGGGCACCACATAGGGATCGTCATCAAAATAAACCGGCTTCAGCGCCGTGTCGTTAGCAGCCACGGTAACCGCGCGATTGGGCTGTCCCTGAAACTCGTCGTTACCCCAGTCCGTACCAATCAAAAATTTGTATTCATAGGTGGTGTTGGGCGCTACTTCATATGTAGTTACATAGGTACCATTACCATCCGGGTCAGACATATCGGGCGCGTCGGCCGGACTCCAGCTCTGAAAAGCCCCGGCGCAGCGTACCACGTCCACATCCGGGTCAAAATTACCCAATTGAATCTGGCGGGTCATGTTGACAGCCACCTGCAAAACAATGGTGGAATCCGAGGAAGCCGGGAAAGAAACCGCGCTTTCGTCATTAAAATAGACGGCTGCAAGCGTCGTGTCACTACCGCCCACATCAACAGCCCGGTTAGGCTGACCCTGAAATTCATCCTGACCCCAATCGGTACCGATCAGGAATTTATATTCATAGCGCGTATTACCGGACATGGCATAGGTAACTTCATAGACCCCGTCGCCATCGCTGTCTTCCATGTCGGGAGCCAGGGAAGGACTCCAGTCCTGAAAAGCACCGGCACAGCGCACGACCTGGGTAACCGGATCAAAATTACCCTTGAGCATTTGGACGTTCATGTCCACCTTAAAGGTGACGTTCACATCCTGAGCCTGCGCGGCGCCAAAGCCGAACAACAACAGGCCCAACGTTAAAAACAACGTAAGATTTTTCATGGAAAAACCTCCTGTATGGTTAGTGAAACTCAAATTTAATTGTAAAAATGTATGGATGGGTACAACCTCCTTCCTCTTAAAATCCTACATTAATGCCAAAAGTGTGTACATCGCCGAGAAAGCGTAATTGTTGATAAGCGTAATCAAGGGCGAAAGCCATATAACCCACGCTTTGATATTTGACCGCCGCGCCCAGTGTCAGACCTTCTTCCCGGTCTTTTAAAAAAAGCGACTTGAATCCGGCTCTTAAAAAAACCAGGTCGCCCCATGACCATTCCGCGCCCATATTCATATATTGCGTATTGTCGCTGGGGAATCCTGCGTCCACGGCCAGCAAAACCTTTTGGCTTTCGCCGATCCGGAAATCCCTGGAGAGACCGATTTGCAGACGCAGCGGCATGTCAAAAGCATCGGTTTCGTAATAGCTGTTAAGTTTATCCACCGTGCCGGACTGAGCCGGATCGGGCGTATTTTGAAACAGCAGGTCATCACCGCTCATGCGCATCTTAGTGCCGAAGTTGGTGATGGCCGTGGCAAACCGGATGCCGCTGAAGGGTGTGGTGAATACGGTGCCGATATCCAATGCCAGACCCTGAGCAAAGGAATTGGAAATATTTTCACGTACGTATTTAATCGTGGCGCCCATAATAAATTTATCCGTCAGGGGGCGGGCATAGCTGAGCCCCACGGCATACATCCCCGCGCCAAAGGTGTTGCCGGTTCCTTCGGGGTAATATTCCGTCGTCTCTTTCATATCGGGCATGGTTACCGCCGTTACGGAAGCCGCCACCACACCCAGATAAGCCATCGGTATGGCCAGGGTCATGAAATTGAGATTGATGTCCGCTATCCAGCGGGTTTGAGTAAACAAGCCCATGCTACGCGTCAGGCTACCAATGCCCGCCGGGTTCCAATATACGGCGCCGGGATCATTTTCGCTAAAGGCATAGGCGCCGCCCATGGCCACGGTACGCGGGCCGACACCCAAATTAAGAAATTTCGCCGCCGTTGTGCCGGTTTTGGTAACCCCGGCGTCCAGCATCGTGACGCTCAACATCAACAGAGTGAATAATCGCATGTTTTTCATATTCTTTCTCCCGACTCTATTTTATCACGGCAAATTTGCCGATCCGTTCGCCAACACCTTCCGCTTCCACATGATAAATGTAAATACCGTAACTGATCGCCAGATTATCCTTGGTGAGCATATCCCAGCTTTCGATGCCGTTGGCGATATCCGATTCATGTTCAATGGTTTTTACCAGTTCGCCGTTGATGGTGTAGATGCGGATGGTGCATCGCGCGGGCAGATGGGTAAATTGAATTTTTCGCGGCGCCCGGCCCTGAGAATAAAACGAACGTTCTTCAAAGGCGGCATACCCGCGATAGGGATTGGGCACCACCTTGATATTTTCCAAATCTTCCCGGGCGTATTGTTTGTTCACATAGGCGGCCGTGGCTTTAAAACGGTACACATCCTGAGAAAGAAACGGCTTTTTCAAAATGATTTTCGCCGTATCCCCGGCAACCGGATTGCGTTCGCCAAGACTGTCAACCGGCGCGGATTTCATGCTGAACTGCCAGGTAAATTCCTCCTCACCGGCCTGATTTTCCTCGATGAAGGCGATGATATCGTATTTCGGGATCAGAATAACGCCAAACAAAGTATCGATGCCCGCGCTGAACAATCCGTCGTTGCCATGCTTCACATCAAGGTCCACAAAACCGTATTTAATGAATTGACCCGTGCTTTTGTTATAAACTTTAAAATTGGTCGGTTGCGCCGGCCAGGTTTTGTTTTCGTATTCGATTGCCTCGGATTGACCGAAACCGCTGTCACCAAAAACAATTTCATAATCAAACGGCGCCTGACGACCGTTGTTGCCGTTGGATTGGGTCAGTTTCTTAAATTCAAAATCCGGTATATTATCCGCCGACCAGCCGGAAAGCGCTGTGTTGATTTCCACCTGCGGTTCGTTGTTAAATGTTAAACGAAACCCGTCAGTCAGCGGTTGCTCGTACCCGGCTTCCAGATGACGGCTTTCGGCAATCAGTGTATCTCCGGTTGTGGAATCGGTTAAGGTGAAGGAGAGCGTGGTCAGCGTATCGGATTCCGATCCCTGTCCCGGGCGAACCGTATCCTGAAAAGTGATATGATACACATGGCCGTCCCGAATTTTATCCGGATCGATGAGTTCATAGGAAATGGTGCCCGACGAGGTGCCTTCCACATGCTGCACATTGCCCAGGGTGGCCGGTACATAACCCGCCGCCGGTGGCGCCGGCGTCACACGGGCCACATTCTTGCTCAACTGAATGGTGCCGTCTCCGCGCACATTAATGCGGATGGGGGATTCGGTGGGCAGAATATTTCCCTCGGGGAAGCCGAAATCATAGGACGTGATGGCGTAATAATAGGTAAAACCGTTTTTGGCTGTTTCGTCCACAAAGGAATGGACGATACCCGTGTTGGAACCCAGATTAAAATGCACACCGTCAATTCCCACGGAATCGAATCCGCTGTAATTATCAATCAAATCAAACTGAACCAACGGACTTTTAAAAATCAGCTCGCCGTTGCCGTTGGTGATGTTGGTGATATCCTGAAAAGCCGGGTCCGTGCTGCGGTAAATGCGGTATCCTTCAAAGTCGTTACCGTTACCGCCGATATTGGCGATGTATTGATCGAAACTGCGTTCGGCGGCATCGTCCCAGTAAAGGGTAACCTTATTGTCCCCCGGCACGGCGGTAAGGGTGGGCGTGGCGGGCGCGTTGGCAAACTGATAATCGTTGTTATAGGTTTCCTGGGCGCGAATGCGTTTTTTCAACACATTTTGTTTGCGGATTTCACCGTTGGGATCGGGCACAGGCCCGTTGGCCAGAATCACCGCCATGGAAACAGGCTCGGTTTGACCGGCTTTAAGCGGGAAATAGGCCGCGCTGACCAGCACGTCAAACTCGCCGGATACCACCGATTGCGGATCGTAAAATTTTCCGGGGATCATATAATTGAACCACAAAACGGCATCGCTGCTCAAATCCAGCGCGCCGGCGCTGACACGCTGCGCGTTGGTAATCCCGATCTGATCCGTTTCCGACACGTCGGTAACGTCGATATTCGGCTCACCGGGGAAGTTGGTTCCGGCTCCGGATGTGGGCACGCCGTCGTTTTCGCCTTTGTCACCGGTATCGGGCACGCCGTCCAAACCCACATCGTCGGTAACCGCGTTCCAGTCGCCGTCATTATCCACAAAATCATTGCGGCGTTCTTCAATCATTTCGTCGATGTTTTCATCGATCCCTTCATCCACGGCACCGTCGCCGTCGTTATCCCGGCCGTCGGCATAGGCTTTGCCCAAGTCTTCCGCTTTCACATCGTATAAAATGATGTCCGTCCCGGGCACTTTATAGCGGTAATAAGGCGCGTCAGCGGCAGCGCTATCGATCATTTCCTGTGTAATCAACGGACTACCGGTCTCGGCATCGCCGTTGTTGTCGATGAAATCGGCAAAAGCGCGTCCCACATCGTCGCCTTCCACCATTAGCAGATGAACCGCGCCGTTTTGCAGGCTGTCGCTTTCCGGATTCGGCGGCCAGCGTTTCCAGGTATCCGTGGCCACCAGATCAACCATGGCCTGGGTAACTTCCGGACTGCCCGGTTCCCCGTCGCCGTTATTATCGATGCGGTCGGCGTAACCGACGCCCACCTGATCGCCAAAGGGCACGTGGGTTTCGTTTTCATCGATCAAGCCGTTGCCATTGTCATCCACCAGGTTGGTCGGGTCTTCGCCCACCAGCATCTCTTCGGAAACAATCGGACTGTTGGCTTCACCGTCACCGTCGTTATCCACGCGGTCGATGGCGATGCCCGGTGTTTCCAGCAACGAAACCCCGATGATACCCACCGGATCGTTACCGAAGGTGGGCGCTTTATGATCGTTGTCACGGCTCCAGATGATATCTTCGAGCAAGTCAAATTCGGAGATATCATCCTGGGAATCCCCATCGCCGCCCACAAAGTCGGCGTCCCAGATGGTAACGGCAAACTTATCGATGTCTTTGGTGCCGTCGTTTTTAAAGGTATGCAGCAGGTAAACCACGTCACTGACCAATATTTGCGACCAGGCCATGTTGCGCGCGTCGAGCAGTATGCCCAGACCCTTGCGGGTCAAATCGGTGGTATCCGGATAGTAATTGTAGCGATCATACAGATCATCGGAGGCGCGGTAAAAAATTTCCTGATCGGCATTGAAAATATTTTTACCGAAATAACCGTTCCAACTGCCGGGCCAGCCCGGGTCCACCGCGTCGCCTTCCTTATCCGGCCAGAACGGCGGCCACGATTCGGGGTCAACGGAATTGGCAATGGTTTGCTCGCTGTTGGGCCGGTCGGTATTGAAATACCCGGGAACCGGTTCCAGATTCCACGTATCGCGCGTGGTGGGATTTTCGCGATAGTTCATCACATCCACAATACGCTGCTTTTGTCCGTCTTCGTCGATGATTTCACCACCGACGAACAAACCGGTTAGCGCCAGATAGACTTTCCCGGTGTTTTTAGGCCACTCGTAAGGGGTTTCCACGGAAATGGGCACCGCGCCCTGACGGCCGGTTTGCCCCCAGTTAAAAATGGTGGTGCGTACATTGTTTCCTTCCAGTTGTGCCTTGCGCCGGTAATCCGGGTTGCCGCGTTCCTTTCCGGGAACATGCTGACTGTAAACCGGTCCGGACAAGGGCAGCCATAATAGTAAAAGGGACAGGGTTATTTTTTTGTAGTTCATTCAATTTTCTCCCGAACCTGAAATTAAAGAGACATTTCCAAACCCAACTGAATGCGGCGCGGCGGCGCGTAATGCCAGGGGAAGCGGATATATTCCCGCACCGTGTTGGGCCCTTTCGTGGTCGCGTTATTGTAAACCGTTGTAAAATCCGCCTTGCCTGTATCTCCGAACACATTCACCACCACATGGGTATCCAATAAATTGAAGACACGCAGGAAGGCGGTCATGCCCAACCCGGCCAGTTCAAAATTATAATGCAGACGTCCGTCCACCGTGAATTGCCCCGGTTTTTCACGGCTGTTGCGTTGCAAACCGGTGCTGATGCCGCGATCCGCCGTGGCCTGGGTAATAGAAGGGGTATAGGGCAGGCCGGAACCGTAGCGGGCAATAAGGCTGCCGCCCCAGTTATCAAACCCGTAATAAAAGGAGGCGTTCAGCAAATGGCGCTGATCCCAGTCCAGCGGTAAAATAAAGATGGTCGGCGCGGCGCCGGAATTGATGGCGTTGTATTCATCCTGAGGCGAGGAATTGCTGCCTTCGGCAATTTGAAACGTATAACTGAGATCAAACGAATAGTTATCGGCATAGCGCTTGTTAAAGCTCAGCGTCAAACCGCGGATATTGGAATAATCTTTGTTGATATATTTGATATACGTTCCGTTATTCAGCGTCCGGATCGGCGGGCTGGAGCTGATCCAGTCGCGCACATCCCGATAAAAGCCGGTAACATCGATCCGATAGTTATCGGCAAAACCCTGTTGAAAGCCCAGCTCGTACATGATGGTGCGTTGGGCATCCAGATCAGCGTTGCCGAAAATCCCTTCGTTATTGGGATTATCGGGCAGTCGATAATCGCTGCGGTTGTACAAAAACTCAAACGACGGCACCTGTAAAAAATGCCCGTAGGAAAAATGAATGGTGCCTTCGGGATTTATGGGATAAGCGATGCCAAAGCGCGGACTTAACTGCAACTTTGGTGTGGCGTCTTTCAGATAGACTTTGGCCCGTTCCGCGTAGGAAACGGAATCATACTTCGCGTCGATGGGATCATACACATCCGGATCGCTTTGAATGGCGGGCACCTGGGCCCGGGGATCAAAATAATCGAACCGCAGCCCCACATTGATGGTCAGGTCTTCATATTCGATCTTATCCTGAAGATAGGAAGAAAACTCCAGCGGTTCACGGACATAATAAGAACGCTGCGCCGAATTTTTATCCGGGATGGTGGGAATAAACAGGTCTTTGTCGTTCACCGCCCCATCCTGCAGGTTATATCCGTCGAACATAATTTTATGACGACGGGCTTCAAACCCCAGTTTTACTTCATGATGCTTATTCATCTGCGACACATAATCGCCTTTCAGGGAATAGGTTTCCGTTTGTCTTTGAAAGCGGTTGTTGTTGGTGCCGCCCGTGGCAAAGGCATTACCATCGGCCCGCCAGGGCACCGTGTTTTCGCCCACCAAATGGCCGGAGGGATCAAGATAGCGCGCATCATACGGGTCTTCGTAAAGATATTGCCTGAAGCGCTTAAACAGATAGGCTGCTTTCAGTTCATAAAAACTGCTGGACGAAAGGGTATGCGTGAAAGAGAACCAGCCGTTAAAGCTGTCGGAAAATTTATTCAGGTTGCCGTCGGGGGCGTATTTAAGATTGTGATCATAATCCTGAAACTTACGGGTGGAAAAGAGCATTTCCAGGCTGGTCTTTATCGTCGGTTGGGGTACAAAGGTCAGCTTACCCTGCCCCGTCCAGTTTTTGCTCCAGTTCATGGGAACAATGGCGCCGTTTTCAAAGGTACCGTCGGGTCGCTGCGCCACCAGCGTATCCCCCGTGGTGGAAAACTTGCGGGTGCCGTACAAATATCCGTCGGAATAATTATAACGGGTGGTAACAAAATAGGTCAGATTGTTTAAAATCGGTCCGCTGATCGATCCGCGCAGACTGTAATCCTGCAGGGGATTAAAATCATCGATATTAAAAAAGTAATTGGTGAAATCACTCCAATAATCGCCGCTGTAAAGTTGGATATTGGCCTTAAAATCCTGACCGCCCTCCTTTGTTACGGCGTTGATGATACCGGACATGGCGTTGCCGTATTCGGCGTTGAACGTCCCGGAAATCACCTGTAACTCCTGTATGCTGTTGTTATCGATATCCACCGCCTGGCTGTTGTCGTAGGCGTCGGTCACGGAAACGCCGTTTACCTGATAGGCGATTTCCGAGCTGCGACCGCCGCGGATATGAAATTCCCCGCCCGCGCCGCGGCTGACGCCCGGTTGCAGTTGGAGAACATCGCTCATCTCTACCACCGGCAGGGATTCGATCTGCTCCGTGGTGACCACCGCCTGGCTCGAAGTAAGGTCTTTCTGGATCAGATCGCGACGCGCCTGCACCACAATGGCCTCGTCCAGCTCCACCGCTTCTTCCAAAAGTTCAAAATTCTTTACCGTGGTTTTATCGATATTAATTTGGACATTTTCAAGGCGTACTTCGTGATAACCCACATATTGCACCACAACGGTGTATGTGCCCGGCGGGATGTTCAACACCACAAAATCACCGTTCAAATCGGTGGTGGCGCCGAGAACGGTGTTTTCCAAAAACACATTCACGCCTATCAACGGCTCGCCGTTGCTTTTATCCGACACATGCCCGGCCAGCTTGCCGGTGGTGCCGGCCCGGCCCAACGCGACGATGGTGGCGATACAAAAAAGTAACCATTGTTTTTTCATCTGTTGCTCCTCAACGACCCCTGTCCGGGTTCTCCTTTAATACAAAGGATTTTATCAACCCGGTGTTATAGGTAACGGTTGTTTTTTTATATAAATCATTCAGATAGGTAAAAATAATTTTCCATTCGTATTCTTTTTTATAACGCGCTTCCACTTCGTCACGCAGAGCTTCAAAGGGTTGACGAGCGGATGCCACGCGCCGGGTAACCTTAAACAGGACATGGAATTTTTGAACTTCCCACGGACCCAGCACCCTGTTCAACGGCGCCTGCCACAATTTTTCCTTTAGCAAGCCATACCGTTCCCAGTCGGAGAGACCCATATCGCCGCCCCGACGCGCGCTCCAGGTGCGTAATGAATAGCGACGCGCCATATCCTCAAAGGAAGCGCCGGCCAGCAGACGTTCCTTTATATCCAGCGCCTTTTCCAGGCCGTCCGTGACAATTTCCGAAACCGCCATGCGCCGCGGAGAGCGGAAGTCATCAATGTGCTTTTGGTAATAGGCGCGCAAAAGCGAATCCGGCGTTTGGTAACGCGCGACGATTTCGCGGAATTTAAATTTAAGATAGACATTGGTGCGTGCATTGGTCATCTTACGACGTACAATATCTTCTTCGTCGTAGCCTTTGTCCCTGGCTTCCCGCAGTAACCGCTCCTGAATCAGCAACCCTTTTACAGCCGCCTTCAACGTAGGTATGTCCACAATGGAGGCCTTCAGGTTATCCGGCAGTTGTTCCAGTTTACGCGCCACATCACCCAGATTAAAGGTTGTTTCGCCATACGCGGCCACGGGAATATCGTCAGGTCTTTCCATATTGGTCTTCGCCGAAAGGCGTATCAATGCCTCCAGCCCATCCTGATAAAAATGCCATTGCACCTCATCAAAGCGTTGTTTTAAAAAGGCCTGTTCCGCCGGTTTCATTTTATTGATGCGCACAATGCGTTCGATGCCTTTGCGCGCGTTAAGGTATTGGTTTTCGGTGATGACAGGTACCGCTTTACGGTCTTCCACCTTGATGATACTGTAACCCTGCGCTGTTTTAACGGGCCGGGAGTACTGGCCGGGTTGTAAACTGTAAGCGGTATCTTCAAAAGCCGGGTCCATATCGCCCCAACGGATGTAACCCAGGTAACCGCCGTTATTTTTTAAAGTGGAATCGGTAAATGCTTCACGGGCCAGCGCTTCGAAATCGGCGCCATTTTGCAAGGCGCGATACAGCGCATCGGCCTTTTCTTTTGTCGGCGCGTAAAGATGGCGCGCGGCCACCCGGACATTACTGCGGTAAAAAGCGCGACGCACTTCCTGCTCATCCGCCGTGATGCGCGCATAAATTTCGCTGTCCTTCAGATAGCCGAGTATCATCTGGTTTTCGGCCCAGCGCACTTCTTTTTGATAGGCCGGATTGGCCTCCACGGAACGGTTGTCATCATAATATTTCAGCAAATATTCATGAACCATGTTTTGCGCTACCTGCTTGCGGGTAACCAAATTATCCTTCATGGCGGAATTAAACAGGTACTCTTTATACCGCCGCAGGTATGCATCAAAACCCACCTCATGACTCCCCACACGGGCCACAATCTTTTCCGGAGCACGTTCACACGCCAGCAAGGCCAGCGCCATCAGAAACACCCGGCCCCTTTTAAGCATGGTCCGCCTTCTTCAAAATACGCACGGATTTGGGCGGCAGGGTCATCTCGAATTTTTGTTTAAAGTCATAATTTTTGCCGTTCAACAGATCGCGCCAGCGTTTAGCTTTTTCCGGCAAAAACAGGGTCTGCTCTTCGGCATTGTTGTTTACCAATACAAGAATGACCGTGTCATTCAACAGTCGCTTGTAGGCCAAAACATTGTTTTCACGATCGGAATAAGCAAAACGGAATTTTCCGCGGGTCAGGGCAGGTTCGGATAGTCGCAGATGGATAAGGGATTTATAGTAATTGAACAGGGCGCTGTCAAACACCACCGGATCGGCCGGACGCGGGCGGGAAGTGATATGGGCGGTTTCGGTTTCGTAAGTGAATTCCGGCCAGACCATCGGTTTTCGATCGTCCGGATCATCACCGCCCCACATGCCGGCTTCCGTTCCGTAATAGATCATCGGCGGGCCCGGGAAGGTCATTTGCACCGCGGCAATCATGCGCAGCACCCGCCATTCCGAATCATTGGGCCGGCGCACATCGTAATCGGGATTATCCTTCACGCCCACATGTTTGTCATAAAACAGATCGGGATTCACAATGTTGGAAGCCAGCCGGTCCGTGTCGTGGCTGTCCATCAGATTGAGCAATTGATAACGGGTCGCCGGCGCGTAACTTTTATCCAGTTCGGCCAGGCGGCTAAAAAATTCTTCGGCATGGATCGCGGTGTGGTCATCGATAAAAAAGCGGGTCATCAATGCCGCCCAGCGATAATTCATCACACCGTCAAACTGATCGCCGCGCAGCCAGGGTTCCGGGTCCATCAGCTTATTGTTTTGCCAGTCGTCCCAAAAGATTTCGGCGGTGATATAGGCTTCGGGGTTGATGGATTTAACTTCCTTACGGAACGCCTGCCAAAAGGGATGCGCCACCATTTCGGCCACATCCAGCCGCCAGCCGTCTATGCCGTCGGACGGGTCGCCGTCACCATTGGGGTCCATCCACCGACGGACAATTTGAAAAATATGCTGTTTAACCGGCGCCACCAGGCCGTCGGCGTCTTCCCGCAGCTCGGGCAGGTCTTTGACACCCAGCCAGCCTTTGTAGTCGAATTCATCGGCTTCCGTGGCGGGATCGTCAAAGGAGGTGATGGTGTACCAATCCGTATAAGGGGACTGCCGGCCCCGTTCACGCACATCGCGGAAGGCCCAGAATTGGGTGCCGGTATGATTAAAAACACCGTCGATGATCACGCGGATACCGCGTTGGTGGGCCTGACGCAGCAATTCCAAAAACAGCTTATCCGCCGATGTCCATACCCATGTTGCCGGGTCGGCGGGGTTTTCCTGTCTGAACAGTTCCAGATCGCCGGAAGGGTCCGGGCCGAAATAAGCGTCAATATGATGATACATAGCCGCATCGTATTTATGCAGCGAAGGAGCGTGGAACACCGGATTGAGATAAATGGCGTTGACACCGAGTTCCCTAAGATAATCCAGCTTATTGATGATGCCTTGTATATCGCCGCCGTACCGTCGTCTTTGGGAATTATAATCGAATCCCTTGCCGTTTTGCCGTTCCCACGGTTGCAGTTTGTACCAATCGGATGTCCAGGGACTCACCTGCCAGGCGCTGGTTGTGTCATAGGGCCAACTGCCGTACAGGCTTGCTTTCACGGGATCATTCGAGCGGTCACCGTTGGCAAAGCGTTCCGGGAAAATCTGATAAAAGACCGCCGAGACAACCCAATCCGGGCTGTCGATTTGCCGCTCGGTACGGCATGCGGTTATCAAAAACAGTAGGCTGAAAATGAGCCCAATGCGTTGGTACATACCCGACCTGATGTAAAATTGTGTTGATTAGTAACACTAAATATAGTTACTAAAAATCGCGAATCAAAAAATTTTAAGGGTTTCACAACACATTTTACGGTATTTATTGAACATACGTCTTGTCTATAACGTTTTGAAAATATTGTGTAATTGTAAAAAAGGTATGGTTAACGGTATGCCTGTCGGCG
>RFFS01000131.1 GCA_003696775.1 Calditrichota bacterium | reverse complement strand
TTACATCCGTAACCATGCCGCCTGCTTCTTCCACTATAATCACACCCGCGGCATGATCCCAGATTTTTTCCCGGTAATCGGGCATATCGGGACGCGGCAGGCGCAAATAAACATCGGCTTCGCCCCGGGCCAGTACAGCGTATTTAACCTGACTGTCCACCCGTACCGAGGCTTTACGGTCGCCAAAAAAAGCCATGACTTCAGCCTGCCCGGCATGATTGGCATGACCCGCTTCCACGCTTTCCAAAAAACGTACCGTATCATCCGGCCGGCGGTGGCTGACCTGAATGCTGCTGCTTTTATCCATGTTAAAATCAGCGGAAAACGCGCCCTGACCACGCAGGGCGTAAAATAGCGATCCCGGATGTCCCTCTTCATATTCCAGATTGGGACAGCCCAACACACCCAGCACAACCCGGCCCTTCTCTATCAACGCCAGGGCCACCGCGTATTGATCACCGCGTAAAAAGCCCTTGGTACCGTCAATGGGGTCCAGCGTCCAAAAAAGATCGCCGCCATCGGCATTGCCGTAATCGATGGCGGTCAGGATGGATGCTTCGGTCATTTCGGGAAGAAAGGTATGTATTTTTTTCAACAAGGGGGCATTTTCGGGTTTACGCAAGGCGTCGGCGTTTTCTTCTCCAACTATGGGGATGTCGGGGAAATGTGCTTTCAGGGTGTGGCAAATTAAAGCCTGCGAGGCATAATCGGCCACCGTTACGGGGCTTTTATCTTTTTTGGCGAGACTGTCCTCGCTGACCAGTTGTTCCTGTACCCGGCTGCAAATAATCGATGCCGTGCGTACCGCCTGTAAAGCCGGGCTCAAATACTTTTCCATATCTTATGTTCCTCTGTTTGCGTGTTTGTATTTCGGATTTGAATACCGCGTTAAAAATAGCTTCTTTCTTTCCAAGAAAAAAGCAAAAAACAGCTTTTTTCTTTTTTATATCCCGTCGCGCCGATAAATTAGGATGTATCGTTTAAATATCGACGGAAAAGAGAGAGGTATTCCATGCCTGTTTACACGCCGCATCCCTTAGGCATGCGGGAAGACACGCGCCTTAAGTATGGCATCTCCACGGCGGATTTGGCCGGGGAGGGGGGGCTTTTCAGCAGCTTTCATCATGTAAAACAAATTGTTGAAAAGATCAATAAAAAACGCAGTAAAGATGAACAGGAAGGGATATCGGCGGCGGCATTTAACGCCCTGGGAATTTTAAATGAGGTCTGGCACCTTGCCCTGGAATTCTATCGATCCGAAAGTCATGCGGAATTTACGGTTGCATTGGAAAAGGAACTGCGGGAGCGATTTGGCCGTCAGGCGCTGGAAACCCTGCGGGATGATTTCCTGTTACGCTTTTTCCCAAAGCGAAAGGTGGGGCGGACCGCCTGGCTGGAAGAGCTGTTTATTATCTGGCTTAACAATCGTAATCCGGCACTAAACACGTTAAAGGAATTTATAGACGACACCCCTTTGCATGGACACCCCGTTTACGCGGGTTTTGAGGAGGCGTTGGAAAAAACCGCCCGGCGTTTGCCGCATTTTCCCGGCACGGAAACGGACATTCTGCACTTTTTGGAAACGCCATTGCGGAAACACCCGGATTCCCTGAGCGATCAATTGCGTTTTATGCATGACGCGTGGGGGTTGGACCTGGGCCCGCTGGAAGGGCGTCTGCTGTTAAATATCGATTACATCCGTGAGGAAGCCACGCGTTTTTTTCCGCCGGGGCCGGGCGGGCCGCCTACGCATGTGCCCACCTTTGACGAAACGATACAACGATTCGAGCCGGAAGCCTTCTCACCCGATACCCACTGGATGCCCCGACTGGTGCTGATCGCCAAAAGCACGTATGTGTGGCTGGATCAGCTCAGCCGTCAATACCGCAGAGAAATCCACCGCCTGGATGACATACCCGATGAGGAATTGAATCGCCTGGCCAATTTCGGCATCACCGGATTGTGGCTGATCGGTTTGTGGGAACGCAGCGACGCCTCGCGAAAAATCAAACAAATAAACGGTAACCCGGAGGCGGTAGCCTCGGCCTATTCTTTAAAAAATTATGAGATCGCCGCCGATCTGGGGGGCTATGCCGCGTATGAATCGCTGAAACAAAGAGCCGCCAAACGCGGCATTCGGCTGGCCAGTGATATGGTACCGAACCACACCGGTCTGGATTCCGACTGGATGATCCATCATCCGGACTGGTTTATTCAGTTGCCCTATTCACCTTTTCCGGGATATACGTTTAACGGGCCGGACTTGTGTGAGGATGAACGTGTGGGCATTTTCATAGAAGACGGCTACTGGAATAAGTCCGATGCCGCTGTCGTCTTTAAACGTGTGGATAAGCATACCGGCGACACACGCTACATTTACCACGGCAACGACGGGACGGGCATGCCCTGGAACGATACGGCGCAGCTCAACTATCTGTTGCCGGAAGTGCGCGAGGCGGTGATTCAAACCATTTTGCACGTTGCCCGCCTGTTTCCCGTTATTCGTTTTGACGCGGCCATGACGCTGGCCAAGCAGCATTTTCAGCGGTTGTGGTTCCCGCAACCGGGGCATGGCGGCGATATACCCTCACGCGCGGAACATGCCATGAGCGCGGCAGACTTTGAAGCCGCTTTTCCCACGGAATTTTGGCGTGAAGTGGTGGATCGCGTGGCCGAAGAAGCGCCGGATACCCTGTTGCTGGCCGAGGCCTTCTGGATGATGGAAAGTTATTTTGTGCGCAGCCTGGGGATGCACCGCGTTTATAACAGCGCATTCATGAACATGTTAAAAAACGAAGAAAACGCCAAATATCGCCTGATGATTCGTAATGTGCTGGAATTTAATCCGCAAATCCTGCGCCGCTATGTCAATTTTATGAATAATCCCGATGAAGAAACCGCCATCGCTCAATTCGGCAAAGAAGATAAATATTTCGGTGTGTGCACCATGATGGTAACCTTGCCCGGTCTGCCCATGTTCGGTCACGGGCAGTTGGAAGGCTTCCACGAAAAATACGGCATGGAGTACCGACGGGCTTATTGGGACGAAACACCCGATAAGATTCTGGAAGAAAATCATTTTCGATACATTACCCCTCTGCTGCGTAAACGCTATCTTTTTGCCGAAGTGGAACAGTTCTTTTTGTATGATTTTGAAAGCGATAGCGGGGTTGTCGAAGATGTGTTTTGTTATTCCAACCGGGCCGGTGAAGAACGCGCCCTGGTAATTTATCAGAATCGCTTTGCCGAGTGCGCCGGTTACATCAGGCAATCGGTAGCTTTTCGACAAGGGGATACCCTGAAAACAGTTCATTTTGCCGAGGGACTGGCTCTGCCCGACGCCCCTGGGTTGTATGTGGTGTTTAAGGAGCTGGTGAGCGGACTGGAATATATCCGTGCCGCGGAAGAGCTGCATGCCAACGGTTTGTTTGTGCAGCTCAGGGCGTTTGAACGACAGGTTTTTATGGATTTTCGCATATTGGAAGACAACGCTGATCAGCCCTGTGCCCAACTGGAAAAATCGCTGTGCGGACAGGGAGTGCCCTCCATCGATCATGCCTTGCGTGAAACACGCATGGCGCCGGCATTTAAAGCGCTGGATGCCTGTATGGTTCATTTGCGCGACTGTACGCCGGACACCCCCGCCTATCCCGCCATTTTAGAGCAAACGGCTGAAACTTTACGAAACTGGCTGCCCGAAGACATGACGGCCGGAATCGAATCCGCGGCGCGCATGGCCGAACTTGTCAATTTTATACAGGAGCGTTGGACGCGTTTAAAACCCGGCGGGAAAGCACGGGAATTTTGGACCTATCTCGATAGTAAAGAAGGGCGGGAAGTCCTGCGTTTCCATTGCTTCAAGTCGTTTGTGCAAAAATTGGCCGGAGGTGACGAAGCTGCCCAATACGATCGATTGGCGGAGCATTTTCTGGTGGAAAGCCATTTAACCCGGGCCGGTTTTAATGAAGCCTTTCTTCCCCTGTTACGTCCGCCCTTTCCGTACAAAAAAGACATCGGGGAATTGATCCGCCTTTCCGAAAGCCCGCCGGGACAATCTTTTTTACAATTGCATACCTTTGATAACATTGTATATTTTAAGAAGGAACGTTGGCAGGCCTGGACAGCCTTTTACGCGCTAAATCTATTAGCCGAAGGTGTGAACGGAAAACGTTTGACACAAAAAGGGGTGGTTAAAGCGCTGAATACCGCCGCCGGAGAATGGTGGGAGCTTTGCGCGCTGGCGGCCCAATGCGGTTATAACTGGCCGTTGTTTAAGGAACGTTCCACATATCGGCTGAAATAACCGGACAAAGGCTTGTAAATATCGGATTTGCCAATTAAGCATCTAAGTTTTTATCCGTGTTTATTGATTTGTTATGTGCCTGCAGACGATTTGTTTTTTACAAATTCTAACCACTTTGACCTTTTCAAATGACAAAGCGCTTGAAAAAAGCTTTATTTAGCCTATTATGATTTGTCTAAAAAATGGAAAACAGCTCTTAGAGATTGGACATAAATTATTAGTCAACGGGCCATTGTCTTTGAAGACAGGTTAGGCCTGAAACTTTGAAGTGCCCTTTACACAAAAAATGAAACAGTCTCTAATATACGGATTAAAACGACAAGCCGTGAACAAGTGGCTCTTTAAGCGACCCAGGCCGGAAAGCCCTTGGTTCACCAAATAGGCGGGTTAGCGGGCTAATCTTTAATTTCTAATAGGTATTGTTGTATTGACGACACAATATCAGGGAATTGATTTAATACTTTTTTGTCCGTTGTTATCAAACGTGTTCCGGTCTCTTTTGCGAGGCTTACAAATTCACAGTCATAGGCCGAACAATTTGATTTTAAAGCAATGTCTAAAACTTGAGTTGAGTTGATCTCATATTCCTTTCCACGCATCAATTGTTCTGCCATGGTCATTATTTGTACGGCCATAGAAAAATCTATGTATTTATGTCTCATGTATTGCAGAAGAACATTTCGAAATTCACTTCTCCACAATAGTGTGGAAATCCAAAATGGATCTTTCTTTAATAATTCTTCTGCATCTGATGTATTTTCACCGGGAATCAGTAGATATGCTATCACATTTGTGTCTACAACTATCACGGCCTGCCTTCTTTTTTTGCAGAATTTAAAAATTCATCTGTTAAAACCGGTGCATCTATTTTTTCTCGTATTTGACGGACGCCGACTAAATATTCATCCGGATCAATTAATTTACTGGTAAGAACTTTATCAAGACATGCGATAACTTCGCTATTTATACTTCTATGATTCTTGCTCGCGCTATCCTTAAGCTTCAAATAAAGATCGTCAGGTATATTTTTTACTGTAATGGCGGCCATAAACTCCCCGCTTTGGTTTCATTTTTACACTAAAATGGAATATAGTTCCCGGATGGTCGAAAATCAAGTGAGTTGATATTATAGATTTTACCAGTCAGCTAACGATTGAACTAAACGGATTTGAAACACGCTAAAATCGTTCACCTGGCCACAGCGTTCTCACTTACCGAATTCATGCCCTGCGTGGCAAATTCCGTGTTGAGCGATTTGTTAAGATTACAAATAAATTCTAGTAGGCATTTAACGGCCTGCCCATCGCCAGATCTGCCACGCCTACATTAACTTTAAAATGTAAAAACCAGATGCATGGCAATTCAGCTTGATGGGCTTGTTGGCAATTTACTTGAATATATCATCTGATCTTAATAACTGATGGCCTTCAAATACAGAGAGAATTTCTAATTGGTCTTTTGAAATTTTGTACACAATCCGATATGTTTTCTCAAAGACTTCCCGGATTTCATTTATTGAAAATTCAGGAACAATTCTTCCTTTATATGGATAATCTTTAACCTTCTCGCCGCGATCAATGAGTTTATTAATGAACTTCATTGCCCGATCAGGATTGTCT
>RFFS01000130.1 GCA_003696775.1 Calditrichota bacterium | reverse complement strand
TGACAATTCACAAATTAGTTCTTTTTCCTTTTCAATTTTTTCGACGTTATAGACAAAATAATCGTCCAACACAACTACAAATATCCAAATGAGCAGGACAATTAAAACAGTTGCAATCCCCACAACTTTGATATTTACATCTCTCTTTTCGTAATCTATGTTTCCACTCATAATGATCTCTTTTCTTAAACGTTTTTAAATTTCACTGAGGCTTCAAAACGTCTGTCATTCAGGGGAACAACGGGATGGGCTGTAAAAACAGACCAAAAGTTCCAAAAGAATAAGCCACCAACCCCTAATAGAGTCGTGAAAGTTATCCATGATAAATGCACGCCATGCTTTTCAAAATTGGGCAGTATCAACCAAACAAGATCAATGAAGTGCATAATGATAATCCATCCGGCAACAATTCCCAACCAGGTTAGATTGCGTTTGGCCGCACGTGGCAACAATGACAGGAATGGCAATAAGAAGTGTCCCAGAACCAGTGTCATGGTAATAATTTTCCAGGAACCTTCCCAGCGATACAGATAGTAAATCGTTTCTTCAGGGATATTGGCATACCAAATGAGAAAATATTGAGAAAACCCGATATACCCCCAGAATACTAAAAAGGCAAATAACAGTTTACCAAGATCGTGGTAATGCTCAACAGTGATAATATTATCCAAAATCCCTTTCGATTTAAGATATGCTGCAAAAAGTGTTATGAAACTGACCACAAATAAAAAATTACCGGCAAAAAAGTAAACACCGTAAATGGTTGAATACCAATGCGGATCTAATGACATGATTATATCAAAAGCGGCAAAAGTTGTTGAAAGGGCATAAAGCACCATAAACGGCGCACTGAAGCGACGCATGGTCATAATCAACTCTTCGGAAGGATGTTCATCTTGTAGGAGTGATTTTTTATGCAAGAAATGACTGATGAATGTCCACAATCCAAAATAAATTATGATACGAACGGTAAAAAAAGTCATATTCAAATAACCCGATTTGGCACTTAGCATAGGGTCTTTAACAACAACTTCCGTATGCGTCCAATGATACAAATCATGCATACCCAGCCAAAGGGGTATAAATAATATAGCTAATAACGGAAAAGTTTTAGATAACGATTCCGAGAATCGTCTTAAAACGATATTCCATTCGCTGCCAAACAAATGGTTCACAAGGGTAAAAAATAACCCTCCCAGAGCCAGGCTTAGCCAAAACATATAGCCTACCATATAGGCACGGAAAAAAATTTCCTGATTGGAAACATAGCCAACTGCCGTAAGGAGGAGCATCAGCGCCCCGACAATCATCGAAGTTTTCCCAACGGAACCGGCATGTGTAAATTTGTATGTTGATGCGTCAAAATTCATAATGTTGGTCTCTTACTTTAGCTGGTTAAGTTTATCAACAGGCACATCGGCCGCAGTGGCGTTATGGGTTCTTTGCAAGGCACGCACATAAGCGACGATCGCCCAGCGGTCCTTTTCTTCCCAGATTTGTTTACGATAAGCGGGCATGTTACGGATACCGTTGCTTATTATGTCAAAGATTTTCCCATCGGGATACGAGCGAATATTATCCTGATGAAACGAAGGCGGTTTAAGAAAACCACGTTTGGGCACAATCCCGTTACCGTCACCGGCACGGCTATGACACGGAGCGCAATAGATATTATAGCGTTCCTGTCCGCGCTTCATCAACGCTTCGGTAACTTTCATGGGGATACGGTCCACGAATGCCCCTTTTTCATTTTTACCATAATAAAAGGCATCGTTTTCATGAAATTCATCACGGGCCACGGTTCCGGCGGGCGGCACACGCATTTCACGTCCGTCGGCAAAAAACGGACTGGCTTCCATGGCATCGTAACGCGCCTGATCATCCATGTTCGGGTTGAGATGGATGGGCGTCTGTGTACTGGGTTTCCCCCGCATGCAACTCAAGGCCAATAATGAAGCAGCCAACACAAGCAGATAGGATATTGCGGTTTTTCTCTGTGTGTAATTCAAAACGTTTTCCTTCATCATGTTATTCTTCCAATAACTCAATATTTTTACCGCCTATGGATTCCAGAAATCCGGGGGTATTGTTGGCATTAAACAACGGATCACGTGCTTCGATGCTTACAAAAAAGCCGTCATCCGTTACCCTGGCGAAATTATCCGAATAAAAGACCGGATGATGATATCGCGGCATCCCATTTAATGCCCACATGCCAAAGACTGCCGTAATGGCGGAAGAAAGTACCATAACCGCCCAACTAGGTATGCCAAAGGCCTGATAACTTACAAAAGGTTTGCCGGATAATACCAAGGGATAATCCACGGCGGATGTCCAAATCTGAAATCCCATCATCCCCACAAAGGCCAGTATGGCCACGGTACCCACAATCCAACCCAGGGGCGAACGTTTTTCACCCATGGCATCATCCATGCCATGTATGGGAAAAGGGGAATGACAATCAAATTTTTTATAGCCCGCGTCACGAACTTTTTCCGCGGCATGAAGCAATTCCGCGGGGCTGGAAAATTCAGCCAAAACGATTACAGGTTTCTTTTGTTTTTCCATTAGTGTGCTTCTCCTTCATGCGCATGATGTGGATCGGCCTGCGGTAAAACACCCTTCAACTCCGCCATGGCGACCATGGGTAAGAAACGGATAAACAATAAAAAGAGTGTAAAAAACAAACCAAATGAACCGACCAACATAATAATATCCCAAATAGTCGGTGAAAAATAATCCCAGCTTGACGGCAGGAAATCCTGAGAAAGCGACGTCGCGATGATCACAAAACGCTCGAACCACATACCAATATTCACAAAGATGGAAATAACAAACATGGCGGGTATGCTGCGACGGATTTTCCGCGACCAGAAAAGTTGCGGAATGAACACATTGCAACTCACCATGATCCAATACGCCCAGGCGTATTGACCAAAAGCGCGTTGCATAAAGATGAACGTTTCATAGGGATTACCGCTATACCATGAGATAAAAAATTCCATGCTATAGGAATAGCCGACCATCATCCCTGTAGTCAGGATGATTTTATTCATATTTTCAAGATGCGTTAAGGTCAGAATGTGTTCCAGGTTATATACTCTTCGGGCAATCAGTGCCAGTGTCATCACCATGGCAAACCCGGAAAAAATAGCACCGGCCACAAAATAGGGCGGGAAGATGGTGGTATGCCAACCGGGTATCACCGCTGTGGCAAAGTCTGTACTAACCACACTGTGCACGGAGAGTACCAGGGGTGTGGACAATCCTGCTAATAGCATATAGGCCAGCTCATAATGCTTCCATTGTTTATTACCACCACGCCAACCCAGGGAAAAAATGGCCAGCACTTTTTTACGTATGGTCGTTTTGGCGCGGTCACGCAGGGTAGCTAAGTCGGGGACCAAACCGGTGTACCAAAACAGAAACGATACCGTAAAATAGGTACCCACGGCAAAAAAGTCCCACAACAAAGGACTGCGGAAATTCGGCCACATATCCATTTGATTGGGTACGGGAAAAAAGTAATATACCGCCCAGATACGACCCACGTGAATACCGGGAAAGATCAAGGCACATATAACGGCAAAAATAGTCATCGCTTCCGCAAAGCGGTTGATGGAAGTACGCCATTTTTGACGAAATAAAAATAAAATAGCAGAGATCAGCGTTCCGGCGTGACCGATACCGACCCAGAACACAAAGTTCACGATGGCCCAGCCCCAACCGACGGGAACGTTAAGCCCCCAAATACCAATACCTTCCCAAACCAGATACCCTATGGAACCAAGCAGGATCAGCATAACCGAACTGGCCAGACCGAACAACAGGGCCCATTCCTTGCTGGTTTTGGACTCAACAATGGAGGATACCTTTTCGGTGATCCATCCGAAGGTCGGTTTGCCTGTAATCAAAGGCACCTGATAATCGTATGCAGCATCGACTTCTTTATTCATAAGACCTTACTTTGTTTTAGATTTATTATTAAGCAACCGTTTCCAGTTCCGGATTGGGATTTTTTATCCGTGCCAGGAACGAGGTGCGCGGCTTGACATTTAATTCTTCCAATAATTTATAAGCGCGATTTTCTTTTTGCAGCTTACTGACCCGGCTTTCGGGATCATTGATATTGCCAAATACAATCGCATCGGCAGGACACGCCTGCTGGCAGGCGGTTTGAATATCGCCGTCCGCGACCAACCGGCCTTCGTTTTTGGCGTTGATTTTGGCTTCCTGAATACGCTGCGTGCAATACGTACATTTCTCCATTACCCCGCGGAAACGCACCGTTACATCGGGATTTTGCAACATTTTAATCGTTTCCGGATAGGAATTGGTGTAATTGAAGAAATTAAAACGACGCACTTTGTAAGGACAGTTGTTCGAGCAATAACGCGTACCCACACAACGGTTATAGGTCATCACGTTTAAGCCTTCCTCGTCATGAAGAGTAGCCTGTACGGGACATACCTGCTCGCACGGAGCGTTCTCACACTGCTGGCATCCCATGGGCTGGAACAACATCTCAGGATTATCCGGATCGCCTTTAAAATAACGGTCCAGACGAATCCAGTGCATTTCACGCCCGTTGCGTACCTGCTCTTTACCGATGATCGGAATATTGTTCTCACTCTGACAAGCCACAACGCAGGTGTTACATCCGGAACAGGTGGACAGGTCGATGGCCATTCCCCATTGATAGCCGGTATCATAACTACGCTCATCCCAAAGCGAGACCAGAGGCGGATGCTCCACCATTTCCCTGGCAAACATCGGCTCTTTTTCATACTCTTCCAGACTGGCTTCCCGTATAATCGGACGCCCTTCCATGGCGTTATGATCCTGCGTATTGGCCAGAGGATAGCTTTCATTTTTACGGCTTAGCGTCACACCGCTTAACGTATATGAACCGTTACCGCTCATAAAGCCATAAACGTCAAAACCGTTGCCATCGGCAATGCGGCCCGTTTGTGTACGTCCGTAGCCCAGTTCCAGAGCGATTACATTCTCCGACATTCCCGGCAGAACGGAAACGACTATATCCAGTGTTTTGCCACCGGCTGTAAGGGTTACCATATCTTCATTGCTTACATTTAACGCCTTAGCCGTGGCCGGACTTATCAGGGCGGCATTATCCCAACTGATATGGGTGACCGGGTCTGGAACTTCCATTAACCAGCCATTGTTGGCATATCGGCCGTCGTACAACGAAGCCGATGCCTGAAATACCACCTGCAAAGCGTTGGCCGTCGGTTTCGTTGCATCCGCTTTTTGTCCGCTGACCAATCCGGCGATCTTATTCATCCTTGCGGCGGCATTAACGGGTTTCAATTGTGTATCATAGACACCTTTATATAATACCCGACGCCAATCCTTTTCGCTTTTCATCCGCCAGGTTGCTTTAACAATATCGGCATCGCTCTTATCCGTTCCGTTTACAATCATATTAACAAAACGAACGGGACTGATGGTTTTGTATAAGGGGGCAATCAACGGTTGAATGACACTGCGATTACCCTGCACATCGCTGGCATCACCCCAGGATTCCAGAAAATGGGACATGGGTACATGCCAGTGCGCGGCATGTCCGGTTTCGTCCCAATAAGGCGAAAAGGCAATCACATTGTCAACTTTCTTCAACGCTTCCGCGAAGTTGAGCGCGGAATGGGTATAAACAGGATTGCGATCCACAATCACCAAAGTTTTTACGGAACCGCTTTTAATCGCATCAACCATCTCGGACGCGCTGTTTTTCTGCAATATCAGATCGGGATTATTAAAATAAGTAACCGTGCGCCCATTGTTCTCCAAGACCTGATTTATGGCATAAACAAGGGCATGAGCCGCGGCGGTTTGACGGAATCCGGCCACCACCAGCGAAGCGCCTTTATTTTTCTTAAGGTCTTTCACCAGGGCATTCATCCATTTCGCATCCACAACGGAAGCGTTATCGGAAATAACACCCAACGCGTTGGCTAACTGACGGGTAAATAGTTCCAGTTCACCCTGGGTTAAACGTTTACGATGATCGGCCATGCCACCGGTGATACTAAAGGCCGTTTCCACCATATACAGGCGATTCATTTCGGCATGCGCGCCGTTTACGCGACGCCCTTCGGCGAAACCGCGGTTTGCGGCCACACTGCCCGGATCCGTGCCCAGAAAATCATGATCGATGGAAAGGATTACCCGCGCTTTATCATAATGCGCTTTGGCCTGCAGAGCCTGCCCGGTGGCGGCAAGCAAACCTTTGTGCATATTGAGTCCGGAAATCGGCTCATCGGCTACCCATTTTGCTTTGGGCATCTGCTTACTTAATTCTTTACGCAGGCGTTGCATAGTCGGGGACGCCATTTCACCACTGAGGATCATCAGTCCTTCACCTTTGGCGGCGCTCAACGCGTCATAGTGCTCTTTCCAGAATTTTTTAAACGCGTCCCAACTGCTTTCCACTCCTTTGGAAGAAGTAACCTTCGCCCGGTCCGGATCGTACATATTCAATACTTCCGCCTGGGCAAAAATGTGCGTTTTACCCATGGATTCCGGATGTTCGGGGTTCCCTTCAATTTTTGTGGGACGTCCTTCATGGCTTTCCACAAGCAATCCCAGCGCGTGACGGCCCAGCGGCATGGTCGTGGCATAATATTTGGGCACACCGGGGATCATTTTTTCGGGCGCTTTGACATAGGGTACAATTTTTTCCACCGGACGACGGCAACTGGCCAATCCGGCAAAGGCGATGGATGCGCCCATCAAACCAAGGAAATTACGACGGGTTACCGGATTTTTAAGCTCCGACGCGCCCTCGGGGAATTCCCGTTCAACAATCTTCTGAAATTCCGGCGTATCGGCCAACTGATCCATGCTACGCCAGTATGTTTTGGAATTTGGCTTCATATTTTCTTTCATCGATGACATCCTGAACAATCGGTAGGTGGATTGATATTTTTTTCTGCAATAATCTTAGCGGCGATTTCAGCCTGATTTTCCGGGGCCTGCCAGCCCATTACGGTCACCTGGTCATGGGGACGCAGATGCTGTTCCGGCGCGCGATGGCAGGAAAGACACCAACCCATGCTCAACTCTTTCTGCTGCATCACACGTTTTTCCTTTGCCACATTGCCATGGCAGCTTTCGCACCCCACACCCGCGGTAATATGGGCGCTGTGGTTAAAAAAGACATAATCCGGCAGATCATGCACCCGAATCCAGTTGATGGATTGGCCACTTTCCCAACTGGCGCGAACCGGTTCCAATTTGGGATTATCCAGCCCGACCAGAGAGTGGCAATTCATACAGGTTTCCGTCGGCGGCACCAAAGCTTTGGCCGAAACTTCCACACTGGTATGACAATAGCGGCAATCGATACCCAGATCGCCGGCATGAAGTTTGTGGGAATAATCCACCGGTTGAACCGGACGATAACCCACATCGGTATATTTGGGCGAACCAAAATACCAAAAAAAGCCTACTGTGCCCACCAAAAGGAAGACAAGGACTATAAGCGCGTAAAAAGGCCATAAATTAGCCTTCTTGGAAAATATTTGAGCCAAGTCAAACTCCTAAGTTTTAACTTTCGTGATTAAAATTTTTAGTGAAGGTGAAATTAAAGGTTTGCTCTCGGAAAAAAAACGACGGCGTTTAATTTAAAAACCGATTTATTTAATTTCAAACCTTTAATTCATTTTAAACAATGCTATCCACCACGATCACGGCAAACAAACCGAACAAATAAATGATGGAATAACCGAAAAGTCCTTTTAACTGCCTTACTTCACGTACTTTCATCACCTTATAGGTTTTTTGCAGATATACCCCGCCCAGCGCCAGGGCAAGCAAGGCGTACACAACATTGAACTGCTCGTTGATCACCAATGCCAGACTTGCGATCACCAGCAACCAGGTATATACCAAAATCTGCTTAAAGGTATGATCGTCGCCTTTTACATTGGGCATCATGGGCAAATTGGCCACACGGTAATCATCTTTATAAACCAACGCCAACGCCCAAAAATGAGGTGGCGTCCATAAAAAGATAATCAGGAACAACACCCACGGTTCCACGGCCATGTGCCCCGTCGCGGCCACCCATGCCCCCACCGGCGCCATGGAACCGGCAATGCCGCCGATGACTATGTTTTGTTCCGTGTTGGGCTTTAAATACAGCGTGTAAAATAAACTGTAAAACAAAATGGTTGCCAGGGACAGCAGGGCGCTGTACGCATTAAACATAAAATAAAAAATGGCCAGTCCCGCCAGACCGATGCCGATGGAAAAGGCAAACGCGGGCACGGCACCGATACTGTTCATCGGTAACGGACGCCGCGCGGCGGTGCGTTTCATCTTGGCGTCAATATCGCGCTCGAAACATTGATTGAGCGCATTCGCCGAACCGCCTGTAAGATAAATGGCCAAAATAGCCATAAAAAACCGCATAGGTTCCTGAAGCAGGCTCCCTTCCATGATTAACGCGGTGGCGCCTGTGATCACCACCAGCAACATGATAGATGGCTTGGTCAGTGCCAGAAAAGCTTTAAGTTTTTGCATTGTATCCTTACGAAATTTTCGCTTTTTTAGATGTTTTCCCTTCCGGTTTTGCTTCCGGAATATGTTTGGCCTCATCGGATAATAGATAACCGAATTCCTTTTCGAAGTCTTTTAACGAAACATTCGCCGTGGCGGCATATTTCGCCATTTCATGCAGGTCTTCAAAATCATCCTTTTTAAAACGGATCATATAACGGTAGGCAATACGGTAGGATTCCGATTCTATATCCACCATGCGGATGCGCATTTTGTGTGTTTTGGGATCGAGAATATCCTTGAAATACATGGGCACAAAATGATTGTTTTGCATGGATATAAGCGCGCCGTTACCGCCATCAAATAAAAATTTGGCCGCCATATAACCCAGATCGCGGCAATACTCCATGTCAAAGGGGATCGGATCGGCACAACGTAGTTCATAACCGATATTTTTGGCCACGATGGTGGTTTTTACGCCAAACTGCTTTAGGCGCTCCTGTACATGGTATTTAAGAATTTCACCAAAATTAATCTCGGCAAATCGTAAATTATCATGCTCGTCGCGTTCGATATTAACCAGTTGCTTAAAAGCCTCGGGGTCCAGTTTTTCCAGCAGACCTTCGGCAATAACGGCCACGCCATCCTGCCTTCCGTAACTCAAACGCTTAATGATCGCGCCCACAAGGGTATCGACCAAATAATTCAGATTGATCTTGCCCTCGCCAAATTCCTCGGGAATCAGGGTCAGGGTGGCGCCGGCGGCTTTTCCGATACCAAGCGCCAGATGACCGGCTTTACGCCCCATGGTGATCACAAAATACCAGCGGCTGGTTGTTTTCGCATCGGTCATGATGTTTTTAACGATTTCCACGCCATAATGCCGGGCCGTTTGATAACCGAAGGTGGAAATCCCATGCGGCAGATCGAGATCGTTATCTATGGTTTTGGGAACATGCGCCACCTGAATGCGCCCGTTGGAAACCTGCTCCAGTCGATAGGCGGAATAGGCGGTATCATCACCTCCGATGGTGATCAGCTTATCCACATTAAGCCGTAACAGGGATGAAACGGTACGTTCCAGATTCTTTCGATCCTTGGTGGGATTATCCCGCGCGATGCCGATATGTGATCCGCCACGAAAATGGATGCGGCTGACATCATCAATCGCCAGTGTGCGCACGTGGGAAATATCCCCGCGCATAATCCATTTAAACCCATCTTGTATGCCAACCACCTCGGCTCCGGAAAGTATGGCACGTATCGTGGCCGCGCCGATAACACTGTTTATGCCCGGCGCCGGGCCACCGCCCACCAATATAGCCATCCTTTTGGGATGCATGGAAACTCCAACCATTTTCATTCCTGAATTTTGGGGCTGAATATAAACCTATGTGATTTAGTTATCAAATCTTAATCCGCTTTTTTGGTATATTCGTTGCTTAAACTTATATTAAAATCAACTGAATATTACAGCATTTACGGGTTACGATGATTATTCAAAGTATTTCGCTTACCGGGTTCAACGCCGATACAAAACTGATTAATGCACAAAACAGCAGTTCGATGGTCTCTTTGGCCGGCGAGCAAAAAAACTATTTTTTCGAGTCGATCCTGGCCATATTGTTTGGCATGACCGAACCGGAAATGGAAAAATTCCGTAATCAAACCGGTGTGGTCAAAACATTTACCGGACGGCTTACCCTTAAGTTCGACACCTTCAGTCTCTATATCGAAAGAGATTTTTTCACCAATATCATCGCCGTATTAAGCGAATCCGAAAAAGGTATGAAGTCCGTTTATCAGGGCAAGGATGTGCCGGGTCATGCCGACCATAACGCTTATCAGGAATTGTTGGAGTCGGTGTTCACCATAACGGACAAAGCCACTTTGCGTCGTTTGTGCCGGGAACCGCTGGCATCGAAAAACGCCCTGTTAGGCGATGTGCTCGAAATCTTTTACATTTATATGCGTCCCAAATACGCCATCGCCTATTTGGAGCGGATCATTCAACGCTCGAAAAACACATTGAAAAACTATAAGGATATCCCACCCAATAGTAAGGATACCTTACATCTGCACACCAAACTCAACCTGTTAAAAAATTTACGGCTGCTATCCAAGGGACAAAACCAAATAGCGCGCGACCTGGAAAGTATGGGCGGCATTAAACAAGAGACATCTGAAAACAGCGCGACTGTGTTGATTAAACAAAAATATCCTTCCCTGTGCCATCTCGATGCCGATACGGTTACACGAGACATCGAGCTATACACAAAATTCCAGAGCCAGTATAAACAAATCCGTGAAACGATTAATAAATTGCTGAACAGGAAAAAAGCGCTGACCGGTATGCTAAATGAAAAATACATCGCCTACACCAATCTGCCGGATACGTTTGAGGAAGATTTCCATACCTATCAGGAGCTAACGCTGGACCTGGCCGATGAAAGAAATGCCTACGATCGTTTCAATTTACGGATCCGCGATAAACAGGATGAGATCAACCTCATTAAAAAAGCACGGATGATCACGCTGGTTTCCCTGCCGGTGGTCTTCATTTTAACTCTGATCGCCCTGCCGGACTACATGTTCGGTTTGGTGACCGGAGGGGCGGCAACCGTGGGCGGGGTAGCGTTGTTTTTTAAATTCATGCTGGATGCCCGCAAACGGGAGATGGAATTCTTCCATGAAAAACAGTTCCGTATTCGTAGCCGCATCAAGGAAATCGATGAGCAGATTTACGCCCTGCGCGAAAAATCTTTCCTGCTCGACGATCTGCGTTTAATTGACACACATATCGATAATTTCCATGAATGCAAGAAAATACAGGCACAAATCAAAGAGCTGGATAAGGAACTACGTCGTTTTCAAAACGCCGGGGCACGCATCCCGTCGGATGAAATAGACCGCATTGAAAACACTTACCGCGATAAGCTGGATTTGTCACGTCCGGATTTATTGGCTTATGTAAAACAGTTTGCAAAGCTGCAAAAACAGGCACGTCAACAAGGAGGGCCCAAAGGGCCCGATCCCATTGCACAGGTTAAGGAAAATTACAGTCGGTTACTGATCCAAATTGAAGAAACACGTCAGCAAATTATTGCCCGCGTTCACCCGCCGGAAGAAAACAATGCGCTGGAAAACACCATCAAAAGCCTGGAACGCTTCATCCGTCATACCCAGTTGGAAAACCTTAATTAATGCCGATTGAGTTCAAACTCTTACTTTTAACGGCTGTGGGGTTTAGCGCCGGATTTATCAACATTTTTGCCGGTGGTGGTTCCACCCTTACCCTGCCGGCGCTCATTTTTTTCGGCCTGGATGCCGCCACCGCCAACGGCACCAACCGCATTGCCCTGCTCATCCAAAACATCTTCGCCACAGGCGGTTTCCATCAAAAACAGGTGCATGGTATCAAACAGGCGCTTCTTTTCGCGCTGTTCACCCTGCCGGGCGCCCTGGCCGGGGCCTTCTTTTCGGTGCGTATTCCGGATATCTGGTTCCAAAGGATTTTGGCCGCGGTTATGGTGGCGGTTATTTTCACTTTTTTTATCAATCCCCGTTACGGTCAATATACCGCCGACGAGGAACGCGCCCATCCCGGACCGGCCTATTATGTCACCCTGTCGTTGATCGGCTTTTACGGCGGATTTATCCAGGTGGGCGTGGGCTTTATACTTATGGCGGCCCTATACAACTTTTTACACACTTCTCTGGTGCGGGTCAATTTTTATAAAATCATCATCATCCTGTTTTATACCATACCGGCATTGGCCGTATTTATCTGGCACGATAAAGTAAATTGGACCGCCGGTTTCGTTTTGGCAACGGGCAACGCGCTGGGCGGATGGGTCGCCGCGCGCACCCACGTAAAAAAAGGGGATACCTGGGTAAGGTACATCCTGGCACTGGCCATTCTCATTATGGCGGTTAAACTTCTGTGGATGTCCTGATGCCATAAAGTGACACATCCGAATTAAACTACTACGCTAACGACGTTCCGCACACTTTAATCAGGATTAGCCGTTCCGGGATGTATCCATTGCATCCATTCCTGTTTCGGCCTATATTAAGATAAACAACTCTTTAAAAGGATAAATATATGGATTCCATACATGGACACGAAGTGATGCGACGCATGGCGGCTGGTGGAAACACCTACACACGGGATACTCTGCGCGCCGCCATTTATGAATGGTTCGGGGAAACAGCCCGCTTCCATACATGTAGCGCGGAAAATATGGATGCCGATGCCTTGATGGATTTTTTGCAGGCGCGGGGCAAATTTGTACCCATGGCCGACGGTTTTGGTCTGCCGGTCGAAAAAATTTGTAACCATTAAGGCGCATCTTTCTATTTTACCCATACTCACGGCTATCCCGCGCGGGCCCGCTTAGCGGGATAGTTTCTTTCTTACCCTGCCATTATTCCGAATGATTCAAATTGACAGCGGTCATTGTGCCGCAGGCCTTTTCATCTCTATTGTTGGGTTTCCGCATAAAAACAGGTTTTATCATGAAGTATTCTTTTTATACAATCACAGCTTTTTTATCAATCCTTTTAATGTTTCCCTTCTCGCCTGTTAAAGCGTGGCAATCGCTGCCCACCAGCTTAACACTGGTTAACGATGATGCCGTGGATCAGGATGACATGTGTTTTTGGATACACCCCGACCCCGCCCAAAGTACCATTATCAGTTCGGATAAGGCCGCGCATAAGGTTTTTGTTTATGATCTGGACGGGAAAGTATTGCAGACCATTTCCCTGACCAACAAACCCCGCAACATTGATGTGCGCTATAATTTTTTATTGTCGGGCAAACGGGTGGATATCGTAGTTTTTGGGCAGGACGACAGCGAATTACATTTTTATACGGTAGATGAAAGCACTCGTCTGCTTAAGGAAGCAGGCACCTTTTTAACCGAAATGAAAAGCATATACGGGCTGTGTCTCTATCATGATCAGGTAAACGATAAATTTTACGCCATAGCCTCCGTCAACGCCGGCAACGGCGAACTGCGTCAATGGGAATTGACCGACAACGGCGACGGCACCATACGACCGGTGCTCAAACGTACATGGATAAACGGTCCGGGAGGTTTAACGGAAGGCATGGTCGCCGATGATGAAACCGCCACTTTATATACCGCCAATGAGGATAACGGCATATATAAATATGATGCCAATCCCACCTCCGCGTCTCCGGACCCCACTCTTGTAGTGGCCGTTGGTGACGACGGACTGGCGGCGGACATTGAAGGGCTTACCCTTTACTACGCGGCAAACAATAAAGGCTATCTATTAGCTTCCAGTCAGGGTATCAGCACTTTTTATGTGTATGAGCGCACCCCTCCCCACAAACTGGTAAAAACCTTCACGGTCAGTTCCGTCGGCGGGACAGACGGCATAGACGTGACCAATGTCAGCCTGAATGACACATTCAAAAAAGGATTATTCATCGCCCATGACGGCCGCCGTTCTTATGGTGTGCGCTATGAAGAGTTGGGACTGGATATTGACACCAGCTACTGGAATCCGCGTAATGCTACGGATGTGGATTTAATCGCTCCGGCTGCGGTAAAGGATTTTGATGTTCGGAAAAACGACGCGGAGGGCAAAGCCGTAAACGCCACCTGGGACGGCAACAGTTCCGGTGACGATGGTGTGCAAGGTTCTGTGAATCATTTTGAAATACGTTGGACCGCCGCCGGTAACGGCCCCATAGACAATGATGCCGCCTGGACGGCCGCTACGCCTGCCGCCGATGGCGATGCCGACGCCTTTGCGCAAGGCGCTATGACCATTGATATGAGTTCCTACGCATCCGGAGACAAACTGTACGCCATTCGTACCTATGATGAAGCGGGCAATATTTCGCCTCTCGAAGCGGGCTCCTTCACCGTGCTTACCGGTCTGGCGCCAGTGACCCGTCCGGATCATTTCCATTTGTATCAAAATTACCCCAATCCCTTTAACCCGGGTACCCATATCCAATACAATATTCCCGGTCGGGTTGCCCTGCCTGTTGACATGTCTCTGTACAATACCCGCGGACAAAAAATCAGGACGCTCATACATGCCGTGCAACAACCGGGGACGCATATGTTTCATTTCGACGCATCGGGGCTGCCTGCCGGTATCTATTTTTATCAACTGACCGCGGGTGCGCATAACGCAACGAAAAAATTACTACTTCTACCCTGACGGGTATATTTCACAACAATCATTTGATACCTGATTAAAAATCGATGTCTTTGGCCGGTATTGCGCATCATTTATTATTTTTTTTGAATGAAATTTATCGTACAACCATATAGCCGGGTTATTGAAAATATATTGCCGAATTCTGTTCAGTTCCTTTTCATTGCGCACGATGTGGTCATAAAAACGGGTTTGCCATACGGGTTTCCCGGGTGTATCTCAAAATATATTTATCTTTTTTGCGGCAGCCGATTTAAAACCGGCAACGAATGATGAAATGGATTTGGGCTGCCGTATGGCTATCGGATTTTTCCTATTATTTTTTGGATCGATTCATTGGTTTTGGGTAGGGACGCACGGTTATCACGTTGTTGTTGTTGTTGTAGAGACGCACTACCGTGCGTCTCTACAACAACGTCGATATCATCATTTTTGTCGATATTAACAACGGCGTGGATATGTTTGGGCATAATGACAAAACAATCACAATACAATTCCCGCCGGATTTCAAATGTTTTGTTCCATTCCCGTAGAACAATCTGCCCGATATCGGATAATACCAATTTGCCATGACCAACATCACAATATACATTCCCGATTATGGGTGCAGATGGTTATAAAATAATACCCCTTGGCCGCAAGCCGCAACGAAAAAATTGTTACGTTTACCCTGACAGGATACGTGCGTTAAAATTTTAGACACAATATACACTGCCTGCAAAACGATGGGAAAGTCATTTTTATTGATTCCGTGCACAAACTTTTATTGACGCTGTTTCCCGCAAATCCGTAACTTGGGACTTTTAAAAAAAAGGACGTGTTTCCTGAAAAACGTCTTCCAATCAAATAAGGACCCCCAATATGCGATCTCAAAAAATTATTATGCTCTGGCTGGCCCTGGTTATTGTAACCATTTTCAGTCAGATCATCTTAGGCGGCTATGTACGGCTGACCCGATCCGGACTTTCCATGTACGACTGGCACGTGGTGCGCGGCGTGATCCCCCCTTTGACGGAAGAGGCCTGGCAGGAGGCCTTTGCCAATTATCAAAAAACACCGGAATACCGTAAAATAAATGTAAATATGGATTTAAAGGGATACAAAGAAATTTTTTGGCGGGAATTCAATCATCGCATTTTGGGGCGTGTTTCCGGTCTATTATTTGTTATTCCCCTTTTTCTTTTCATCTTTACGGGGCGCCTGCCCTGGCGGGAAAACAAGCTGCTTCTCGGAGCCGGAATTTTATTCGCCGCCCAGGGTGTTATGGGCTGGTATATGGTAAAAAGCGGTTTGGTCAATGATCCGCATGTAAGCCCATACCGTTTGGCCGCCCATTTTTGGCTGGCATTAATCATTCTGGCGCTTATTGTCTGGCGGGCGTTATCCATTCAATGCGGCACGGGGCCGGTGCACAGGGGCTTGTTCCAAGATAAGACCGGTCGATCCTGGCTGCTGTTCAGCGTTTTACTTTCCATTCAGATCACTTGGGGCGCTTTCATGGCGGGCCTAAAAGCCGGGCATGTATCCAACACCTGGCCGCTGATGTTTGGCTATTGGCTGCCGCCCAACCTGTTAAGCGGCACGGGGGGATTCTGGCACCAATGGGTGGCCAATTCCGTCACCGTGCACTTCATACATCGCTGGTTGGCCTTTGCCGTTCTTGGGGCCGCCGGATTGCTCGCCTGGTCAGTGCGGCGTATCCCCCGTGTGGAAATTCCGCTTAAACGGGGCGCTACGGTGCTGTTTGGCATGGTTGGTTTACAAATTACCCTGGGGATATGGGTGATTTGGGCCAACGTGGCCATACCTCCGGCCCTGCTTCATCAGGGATTCGGTGTGGTTGTATTTATCATGACCGTATTTGTTCTGCAACGGATGGCCGCCACATCCCTGCCGACCGATATGCCCTATTTGGCCGGGAAAGCGTGATATGGCTGTTCATAAATTGCCCTCCCACATACAACACATCATTTTTGATGCCGATGACACCTTATGGCCCAACAATTACTATTTTGTTGAAGCCACGGAAAATTTCATCCGCTTGTGGGTCAACGCGGGCATGGAAGAAAAGGCGGCGCGGCAGACTTTTTTAGATTTTGAAAAAAAAGCGGTGGCCGAAAGAGGCTATGGCAGCGCCAATTTTATCTATATTTTACAAGAAGTCTATCGCCGGCTCAGTCCGGTTTATAAAGTGCCCCGCTCCTCACTGGATCTCATTCTGCAAAATTTTAAAAAACACCGGGATAACGGCCCGGTCCTGTTTCCAGGTGTGCGACAGATTATTGAAACCCTGCACACTACGCATGCCCTTTATATCCTGACCAAGGGGCGCCATGAAGAACAACGGGAAAAAATCCGACGCAGTGGACTGGAACCGTTTATGAAAGAGCTGTTTATCGTTCCCGAAAAAGACGTGGAGGTATATGCCGGTTTACTTACAAAACACCAATGGCGACCGGACACCGTCTGCATGGTGGGCAACAGCCCCAAATCGGATATCAATCCCGCTTTGCGATTCGGCATGTATGCT
This sequence comes from Calditrichota bacterium, assembly GCA_003696775.1. Classification (GTDB taxonomy): domain Bacteria; phylum Calditrichota; class Calditrichia; order Calditrichales; family J004; genus J004. The sequence goes on along the minus strand of RFFS01000130.1, from coordinate 3,508 downwards.
GTTTATATCCCTTATGAACACACCTGGCATCTGGATCACGACACCATTGAACAACCGGATCATCCGCAACTGCGATATCTGGAACGCATCAGCGAACTGCCTGAACTTTTTTAACATGTCGTTCCAAACATTACAACCCGGTTACATCCCCCTGTCCGTTAAGCGCCATTGCTTTTTTTTATAGCCGTATTAAGCTATATTCCGGCATGCACACATTAAAATATGATTTGATTCTTACAGAAATCCCGATAGCCGGCCGGCTGTTCAAAGTATGGCGCGTTCGTAATCTTGACGAACTTGTGGATCAGGTGAGCGAAGAACAATTTGACAAAGACGAACGTCTGCCTTATTGGGCCGAATTGTGGCCGTCTGCGCAGGCGCTTGCGGCCTTTTTACTGGAACATGCCGCATATCTGGCCGGTCGTTCGGTGCTGGAACTGGGTTGTGGCCTGGGATTAACCACCATGGCCGCGGCATTATGCGCACCCGGGCGTTTTGTAGCCACCGATTATGAGCCCGATGCCCTGGCCCACTGCCGTCGCAATTTCGAATGCAACGGGCTGACACCCCCCGAATGGCATGAACTGGACTGGCGCGCTCCGCAACTTGATGAAACTTTTGATGTCTTGCTGGCGTCCGATGTTGTTTACGAACAGCGATTTTTCGAGCCGTTGATCCGGGTTTTTACCCGTTTTTTAAAACCGGACGGCCGCATCCTTCTTGCGGAGCCCAACCGCGGGGTGGCGCGCGGTTTTTTTGGCAAACTGGCCATGGCCGGCTTCACTTTCGAGCGTCGGGATTTCCCCGTGATGCAGGACGGCAGGACGATAACCGTTTCCATATACGATATACAGCTATCCAAAAAGGAATAACCATGTCGGAAGCAGACAACAAACAGATGGATTACCTGGTATTACCCATCGCGGGCATGACCTGCGCCAGTTGCGTGGCCCGGGTTAAACAAAGCATAGACGGACTGGACGGCGTTTCCAGCGTGGATGTAAGCCTGGCGGCGGAACAGGCGGCCATCGGATTCGAAGGTACCCCGCCCGACACAGCCGTTATCAAAAAGGAAATCGAAAAAGCGGGTTACGCCCTGCGCAGCTTCCGTCGGGATATCCGCATGGAAGGTTTTAACGATCCCACAAGCGGCAGCCGTCTGCAACAAAAGCTGGAAACCCTGCCCGGTGTTGAAAAAGCGACCTTTAACGCCGGCAACGAAACCATGACCATCGACTATATTCCCGGACTTTTGAAACCGGAAGCCCTGACGAACTTAATTGAGCAGGAAACCGGTGTACAGGTGTGCTGGAAGGAAGAAAGCGCTGCCGAGGATGCCCAGCTTGAACAACGGGAACAGGAACGTATTAAAAGACAATTTCGCACAGCGTTGCTATCCATCGGCAGCGCGCTGCTTGTTTTCCTGCTTACCATGGAGCATTTTTTTTCCTTTGTTCAGGTGATTCCAAAAACCATCCGCTTCTTGGTGGCCGGTTTATTTTCCTACTGGGTCGTGTTTTATTCCGGCCGTGATATCTTCCGCCGTTTTTGGTATAAGCTACGCCCCGGCAAATCGGATATGAACACCCTGGTGGGCCTGGGCGCCCTGGTGGCCCTGCTTTACAGCACGGTCATCACCATCGGCCTGTTCATCGCGCCGGATACATTTGAGGGCCACCCTGTCTTTTTCGATTCAGCCGCATTTATCATCGGTTTTATACTTCTCGGGCGTTCACTGGAAGCGCGCGCGCGTCGCCAAACCGGACAGGCCCTGCGTTCTCTCTCCAGTTTGCAACCGGAGCAGGCGCGCATCACGGATGAAAACGGCGAAGAAAAATGGCTACCCACCCCGGAACTTAAGGCGGGCATGGTTTGCGTTGTTAAAAACGGTGAACGTGTACCCGCGGACGGTGTTTTGTTGAACGACCACGCCGAACTGGACGAGGCCATGCTGAGCGGTGAAAGCCTCCCCGTCACCAAATCCGCCGGACAGTTGATATTAAGCGGAACCATCAACAGCGGTAGCACAATCCGTTTTAAAGTGGTGCAAACCGGCGCGGAAACGGCGTTGGGTCAGATCGTGCGCTGGGTCAAACAAGCCCAAAACAGCACGCCGCCCGTCCAAAAGCTGGTGGATAAAATCGCCGCGGTGTTTGTTCCGGTCATCATTGGTCTGGCCTTGATCACCCTGGCCGGCTGGTCGTTCAGCGGAGCACCGGCCAATCTGGTGATTATGCATTTCATCAATGTGATCGTTATAGCGTGTCCCTGTGCCCTGGGTCTGGCCACTCCCACGGCCATCGTAACCGCCATGGGGCGTTCGGCGCGTTCCGGCATGCTTATAAAAAGCGCCGCCGTGTTGGAGGCTCTGATAAAGGTCGATACCATCCTTTTTGATAAAACCGGTACCTTAACCCAGGGACGATTGACGGTGCAAAAAACCGCTCTTATTTCCGCGCGTAACGAAGAAGAACTTTTCACCGTGGCCGCCATGCTGGAACAACATGCCACGCACCCCATTGCCCGGGCCATATTGGCCACCGCGCGGGAAAAAGGAATGATCGGACAAGCGCCGGAAAAGGCGCAGATGTTGACCGGCTTTGGTATCAAAGCCCGGGTTGATGAGCAAACCCTTGGCGCGGGAAATATCAAACTGATGCAGGCTTTGAAAGTGCCCCTGAACGAAAAGGCCGAACAAGCCGCCCGCGAGATGGCCGACAGCGGTATGACCGCCGTCTATATCAGCCGTGGTCAAGACTTACTGGGCATCATCGGTCTGGCGGATACACCACGCCCCGAAGCGGCGGAAGTGGTCAAAAAGCTGCATCGTCAGGGCATCCGAACGGCTATGGTGACCGGCGACAACACCGTTACCGCACAGGTTATTGCCCGGCAACTGGGCCTGGATGAGGTGTTTGCGGAACACCCGCCCCAAATGAAATCGAAAGTGGTGAAAGAACTGCAAGACAAAGGACATCGTGTGGCCATGACCGGTGACGGTATCAACGACGCGGTCGCCTTAACCGCGGCGGATGTGGGCATTGCGCTGGCGGAAGGCACGGATGTGGCTATCGATGCCGCCGATATCGTCCTGCTACGTCCGGATTTACGTCTTCTGGCGCGTGTTAAAGGTCTGGCCCAAAAAACCGAACGCATTATTAAGGAAAATCTGTTGTGGGCCTTCGGTTATAATGTTGTGATGATTCCCATCGCGGCGGGCTTGCTTTATTGGCTGGCCGGTATTTGGTTTAACCCGGCTTTTGCCGCTCTGGCCATGGCCATGAGTTCGGTTTCGGTGGTCACCAACAGCCTGCGCCTGCGCTACATGAAAATAGAAGATTAGCCCATCATGAAGCGTCATGGCCTGTGTCAAAATCCGGTTAGGCAGATTAAATACAAGACATAAAACATGCATCATTTTAAATCCATAAAAAATTTAAAAGAATATTACAATGTTGAATTAAAACATCCTTTGATCGATATTTTTAGATATGAGGATCTCCAATCC
>RFFS01000129.1 GCA_003696775.1 Calditrichota bacterium | reverse complement strand
TAGTATATTTTTAAACACTTAGCGTCTTCGTGCCTTTGTGGTTCTCATCCTTTTATCTACATTGTGCTGGAAAATGGCGATAATGCAAAGGATACTGCGTCGCGCCCGTTTGGCATGGGTGGGCAATACAAATCCATTTTTTATTATCCAAGCATGTATTCATATATACGGTAGGTTTTGTATATCCTGGAACCGAAGGATTCTATGGCGCGGTTCATGGTCAGATTGTCTTCCAAAATCCAGGACATCTCGCCGCCGATTATACCTTTCTTTTGTGCCGCTTCCATGGTGCGCAGGTAAAAAGCCGAACCCAGGCCGGAAAACTGATATTCCTTTATTACACCCAGAATAAGCACGCGTACGGTTTGTATTTTTTTTATGCCTGTAAGTAGTTTGAAAATGCCCGTTGGCAACAAGCGTCCGTCCGGGATACGGGCCAGCACTTCATTCAAATTGGGAAGGGTGACGCTGAATCCGACCGGACGACCGTCTTTTTCGGCCATTAATAAAAAATCCGGATCGGCAATATCCTTCAGGCCGTCAGCCGCGTGATCAAACTCTTCTTCCGTAAAGGGGACAAAACCCCAGTTACGGCTCCAGGCGTTGTTATAGACCTCTTTCATCAATTTAACTTCCCGGTCGATATGCTTAACATCCATGTTTCGGATAGAAATATGGTACCGTTTGAGCACTTTTTCGGAAACCCTTTTCAGCTTGTCATTCACCCGGGCCAGGGCGTCTTCCGTTGTTTGATACCAGGCGTATAAATCTTTTACCTTATAATTGCCGTAACTTTCAACCAAACGGGGATAAAATGAGGGGTTGTGAGTCATCATCAGCATGGGTGGCGTGTCAAACCCGTCAATAAGCAGTCCGCATTCATCATTGGTGGAGGGGTTCATCGGGCCCCACATACGGTCACAGCCTCTTTGACGTAGCCAATCCGCCGCCGCGTCGAACAAAGCTTTGGCCGCTTGCTGATCATCGATGCATTCAAAAAATCCCCAAAAACCGGTTTTATCTTTATGAAAGGCATTATGGTTGTCATTTTTGATGGCGGCGATGCGTCCGACAGGCAGGCCGTTTTTTCGTGCGATGAACAAGGCGATTTCCGAATGATGATAAAACGGATTCTTCTTTGTATCCAATACCTTGGCGCGTTCCATGCGCAACGGGCTCACCCAATGGGGGGTGTTTTTTTCCAGTTGCCATTCCAGATCGATGAATAACTTTTTTTCTTTGGCGGATTGTACGGGTTGGATCTGAATGCTCATTTATGCTGTCTCCTTCTGAATATCGGTAATGCCCAGTTTCCGGGCGGCTTTGTCGATCACTTCCAGACAACGGTCCAGGTGTTCCCGGGTATGGGTGGCCATATAACTGGTGCGCAGCATGGCATTATCGGGCGAAACTGCCGGGCTGACAACGGGATTGGTATAAACGCCGTTCTCAAAAAGCATGCGCCAAAACTGGAATGTCTTCAAATCATCATGTACATAAATGGGAACTATCGGGGTCAGGGAACTTTTACCGGTATCCAGGCCGATATTGTTTAGTTCCCGGCGCATATAATCTCCGTTTTTAAGAAGATTCTCCCGTCTTTCCGGTTCCTTTTCGATGATCTCCAGGGATTTTAAGGCGGCCGCTGTGGCCGCGGGCGTGGGGGACGCGCTGAAAATCAAAGAGCCCGCTGTATGTTTCAGGTAGGTGATTATATATTCTTCACCGGTGATAAATCCACCGAGGGAAGCAAAGGATTTACTAAAGGTGCTCATGATCAGGTCCACTTCTTTTTCTTTACGAAGATATTCCGCGCAACCGCGTCCCCGTGCGCCCAGCACACCCACGCCGTGGGCTTCATCCAAATAGACCCGGGCATTGTATTGCCGGGCCAGTTCCACCATGCGTTCCAGGTTGACAATATCGCCTTCCATGCTGAACACACTATCGCTGACGATCATTTTGCCTTTATCCGCCTCGCTCTGTTGCAACACCCTTTCCAGGTCATCCATATCATTATGCTTATAGCGGCGTATGACAGCGCCGTGTCCCGCGCGCGTGCCGGCGTAAATGGAGGCATGATCGGATTTATCGATAAAAAGAATATCGTTGCGATGGCCGAGGGCCGATAACACGCCAAAGTTGGTTTGATAACCGGTGCTGAATATTAAGGCCGCTTCACGCCCCATAAAGCGGGCGATGCGTTCTTCAAGCTCCACATGGATGTCGAGCGTGCCATTTAAAAAGCGGGAACCGGAGCAACTGGTGCCGTAGCGGCGGGTGGCCTGCACGGCGGCTTCGATGACACGGGGATCGTGCGTCAACCCCAAATAGTTGTTGGAGCCGATCATAATCATTTCACGCCCATCCATGGACACCACGGGGCCGTCGTTCCCGGTTAGTTCAACAAAATAAGGATATAAACCGTGTGCTTTCGCTTCCTGAACGCGTTCCGTATGTGTGCATTTTTCAAAAATATCCATAAAAACCATCCTTTATTTAAATTCACGGTTTTTTCAGATTGCATGTTGTCTTAAGCGTTCATCAATCCAAACAGTTCCCGGATCGTTGAATTCCTTAAATTGTATGTTCGAAGGTGTACCCGGCTTAAAAGGGTTTGCCAATTTATACAAACTTTTTTAAGCTCTTTTAACCAATATAACAATTTAATTTTATGAAATCAGCATTTGTTACGGGAGCCAATGGATTTGTTGGCAGTCATTTATGCGAGCGGTTGATCGAAGAAGGGTATAAGGTGTATGCGTTGGCACGTCCCGGATCCAACCTGCGTTGGATACACCATTTGCCCCTTAAAATGGTTTTTGGCGATTTACTTGAACCCGCGCGCTATCTAAACATCATGGCCGAATGCGATGTGGTTTTTCATGTGGCCGGTGTTACGCGCGCCCGGAGCAGGGAAGCGTATTTTAACGGGAATTTCAAGGCTACGCAAGTGTTGGTGGATGCGTTGTTGTCCCGGAAACGTCCCAAGGGGCAACGATTTGTGTTTGTCAGTTCCCAGGCGGCCTGGGGGCCTTCCGCCTCCCTGGAACCCATCGATGAAAACACGCCGCCCCGTCCTTTAACCTGGTATGGGGAAAGTAAATTGAAAGCGCAGGAATATGTGTGGCATAACAGGAAAATATTGCAGGCGGCCATTGCCTGTCCGCCCGCGGTTTACGGCCCGCGTGACACCGATGTGCTGCACTTTCTTAAAGCCGTGTCTAAAGGGGTGATTCCCCAATTGGAAGGCAGGGATCGTTACGCGAGTTTTATCCATGTAAGCGATCTGGCGCGCGGACTGGCACTGATGGGACGTCATGAGGCCGCTCCGGAAGATATCTTTTTTTTGGCGCATAACCGGCCGTTTGCCTGGAGTGAACTGGCGCGCATCACGCTTGATACGCTCGGAAAAAGAGGGGTGGTGGTGCCCGTGCCGATGCCCATCATGCAACTCACCGCCCTGTTTTCGGATTGGGCCAATCGATTTAAAAAGAAACCATCCATCATCAGTCGGCAAAAGTTAATCGAAATGCGGCAGGATTTTTGGGTGTGCAGTCCCAAAAAAGCGGAAAAGAAACTGGGGTTTTCATGTCAGACGGATATCCGGGAGGGTATCCGCCAAACACTGGAGTGGTATTATCAACATGGATGGTTATAAAAGCGGCTGGTATAAGGAATGGTTCGGCGAGGATTATCTTACCGTTTATCAACATCGTGATAATAAGGATGCCGAACAGCTCATCCGTCTGATTCGCACACATATTCCCGTATCAGGGGGCAGCACAATCCTCGACCTGGCGTGTGGAAACGGTCGGCACAGTTTTTTGCTGGCCCGTGATTTCCCCAAAGTTTTCGGTTTGGATTTATCCATGCCCCTTCTGCGCAAAGCCGTGCATACGCAAACACAAGGGCCTCATACGCCGTTATTTATCCGCGGCGACATGCGGCATTTACCGCTCTACCCGGTTTTTGATCTGGTGTTAAGTCTGTTCACCTCATTCGGATATTTTGATCGGGATGAGGAGCACGCGCAGGTGGCCCGTGAGATGGCAAGGGTGTTGAAGCCCGGCGGGTTTTTGGTTTTGGATTATTTCAATGCCCGGTATGTACGTACCCACCTTGTTCCGGAAGGAGAGCGGGACATGGACGGCAGACGTATCCGTGAATATCGCCGGATTGACGGTAACCGTGTGGTGAAAAAAATCGAAATCATTGATGACAAGGGGCCGAAAGTGTATTATGAATCCGTACGCCTGTTTGAAGCCGGGGAACTGGAAGCCCTGTTCCGGGCTGCCGGGATCACAATCCGGCATATCTTTGGCAATTATGACGGCTCCCCGTCCGGAGCTAACTCGCCACGCCTCATCCTGATGGGAAAAAAAGATGCCGCTTCCTGAATTTATCACTTCCAATACACTCTATCGTGATTATGTGCACCGGCGGAGTCCGGCCATCACTTTTTTGGGCGGGTCCACGGGTAAGGATGTCCGTCCGATGATTGATGACATAGGGCGACATCCCGAAATGGGCCGGGCAATGGAGGCGCTGATCCGACAGAATGAAGGTAGTGGGGACGCATCAGTTGCCAGGCAGCTGGAACGGATGCAGGACGGTCGGCCCGTGATGTGTGTGGTTACGGGACAACAAGCGGGATTGATGGTCTCGCCTTTGTATGTGGTATATAAAACACTGACGGCTATTAAGGAGACGGCCCGGCTTAACAAAATCTATCCCGATGTCTGTTTTGTGCCGGTGTTTTGGTTGGAAGGCGAAGACCATGACTTTGAGGAAGTGCGCTCTTTCACGATTCTCGATAAGTCCGGCGATATACGTCGTTTTTCCGCCGAAGAAGAAGCCCCCGAGGCCTATTCCATAAACAAACGTCGTTTACCTGCCCGTTTTGACGATCTGCTTTTTGAACTGAAGGAAGCGCTTACCCCAACGGAATTCAGCGTGCCATTGTTTAAAGAATTGCAAAAGATTTATGTGTCCGGCCGCCCCTGGTTAGAGGCGTTTCGGGATCATCTCGGCGGACTGTTTCACGGAAAAGGCTTGCTCATGTTTGATGCCGGCCAACCGGAAGTTAAGCGTCTGAGCCGGCCCTTTTTTGAGAAAATAGTTACGGAAAATGAAGAACTTGTAACACGTTTTGAGCAGGGGGCGGAAGCACTATTGGCTGCCGGATATCCGGTACAGGTGCCTGTTCTTCCGAACAGAGCCTATCTGTTTTTGAGCTGGCGGGGCGAAGCAAGGCTGGCAATGGAAAGAGACGGGACGCGTATTGTGCACCGCCCGTCCGGATTATCCCTGACCCGGGAAGAAACAACACGTTTGTTGGATAAACATCCGGAATGGTTTTCATCCACGGTTTTGACCCGACCTCTATGGCAAAGTTTTTTGTTGTCCACATTCAGTTATGTGGCCGGTCCGGCGGAGATCGCCTATTGGGCGCAGTTAAAACCGGCGTTTGAATATATGGGGCTGATCATGCCGGAGGTGACACCGCGACATTCCGTAACACTGTTGGAACCGCGGGTGGCGAAGTTGATCCGACGGTTGGGCGTGGACCCCCTAAATATCCCGGCCGATAAAGATGCGTTTGTCAAACACTATCATAAAAATGACGCCTTACCGGAACTAAAACACTATTTTGACGTCTGGTTGGAAAAGAACAGGGAAGATGAACAAAATTTGCTCAAACAAATATCCGTTCTTGACCCGACTTTACGGGGGCCGGTTTCCAAAAGTTTTTACCGAAACCGGCAGATCATGGAAAAGCTGCATAATCGTTTAGTCCGACGTGCCATGGAAAAAAACAACAAACTTACGGATCAACTGCGGCATATACATACGGCACTCATGCCCGCCGGTCCGCAGGAACGCGTCCTGAGCGCGGTTTATTTTCAGAATAAATACGGGACGCATTGGCTGGATCGCCTTATGGAAACGTTACCGGATCAATTTGAAAAACATGCCTTTGTGGAGATATAATGCCCTTACCTGTCCCTACCAATGAAGACCCCCGGCCGTTATGGGAAGAAATCCGGCGTTTTTCCCGTCGTAAATACGGATGGGCGCTGATATTGCTTGTGTTGGCTCTGCTCGGGATCGTAATACCGGTTTTACCCGGCGTGCTCTTTTTGATGCTTGCCATAGCCATTATACGCCCCGGCATGATGGCGCGCGTTCGCAAAATGTTGAATCGTTTTTGGAAACGATGATCCGCCCCCCACATTTTACATCTTTATATCAAATTGAACATGGCAAATGTTAATTGAAAAAAGGATAATTCGTCGCGCCCGATAGGGCATGGCAGTGGTTGGGCAAAACAACTCCCGATTTTCCATTTTACAACTTTCCGGATAATCTTTCTGTCTTATTGCTTCCTGTTTTGGGTGATTTATAAAAATGAAAGCGGGGTAAGCACGCCTGGATTCATACTTTTCTTGAGGCATAACCGCCATTCGTTTAAATTGAAGCATGCACTGGCGATTACCCTATTTTCTGTTGGTTTGGTTGCTGATTAGCTGTCAGACCAATTATGATTTTTCCTATCGACAAAAAAACTGGCGACCCATTACGGAAGCGTTGCCGCGTGCCCTGTTATTGCGCCCTTTTGAGGAACAGGCCGCGGCCCAAAACGCCGCCCGGCGCGTCACTTCTCCCTCGTGGGAAAAAACCTACCGGCCATTAATGCAAAGGGAGCGCCTGCTTGCCACGGCCGACTCATTGTTCCTGCAATTACTTCATCCGGACAGTGTCAGACGATACGGTTTGATGTCGGGTCTTAAAAGTGTCTGGTCGGAAATGCCCGGTCAGCCCGTCCCCGATAAACAGTTGCTGGCCATGGCAACGGATGTGGAGCATGATAGTTTGTTAAAGCAATGCCACGATCGTTGGCAGGGCTATTTCTCAACTTTGGAACAGGCGCTGCGCCAGGTTTATGCCCGTCAATGGCGCGCCGGGATGCGTCCCGATTCGGTGGCTAAAAAAATCACGCATCAGGATATAAAATTGATCATAACAGCGGAAACCGAACGATTTTGGAAGCGCTGGCGCAACGGATATGTTTACCGATGTCTCGTGTGGGATCACTCCCGCCAGGCCTGTGCCGAATTGGATAGGCCCGGGTTGATTTATTACAGCCGCATATGGCTAAAAGCGCTGGCCAAATCCTGGGACCCGGCTAATGGAACCGGGGGAGCGTAGCATGATTTTGCTTGTGGATAATTATGATTCGTTTACCCATAATATTGTTCATATCTTAAGCGGAGCGGGATATGGATGTGATGTGGTTCAAAACGATGCGTTGCACCCGGAAGATGTTGAAGGATACCGGGCCATGATCTTTTCTCCCGGCCCCGGGCGACCGGAGGAAGCCGGGATGTTGCCGGAACTGGCAAAACGATATCTCTCCCGCATGCCCATACTCGGTGTGTGTCTCGGGCATCAGGCTCTGGCGCTGGCAACGGGTGGCCGGCTTTTTCGCTTGCCGGATGTCTGGCATGGTAAAACATCATTAATTCGCCATGCGGGACAGGGGATATTTAAGGATATCGCCTCGCCCATGCGGGTTATGCGTTATCATTCCCTGGCGGTTGAAGCCGACCATCTGCCGAAGGCCTGGCAAGTAACCGCGGTTTCACCGGATGGTGTTGTGATGGCCATGGAACATCGGGATTACCCCGTTTACGGCGTACAGTTTCATCCCGAATCGGTGTGCACCGCGCAAGGCGCACGGTTGTTGCTCAATTTTGCCCGGCAGGCGTTAGCGGCCTAAACGGCCCTGAGTCCGGGAGGGGAAGCTTCCCATGTGCTTTAAAAGGGTCAGTAAAAATCAAAAAAGGAAAGGTGTATCGTTATGTTATCAGCCCGAGCCGCCCGTCTTAAGGAATCGGCTACCATAAAGGTTTCCGGCGCCGCCAAGCGCATGATTGCCGAAGGTGTTGATGTAATCAATCTCTCCATGGGAGAGCCTGATTACAACACGCCGGAACATATCAAGCAGGCTGCCCATGCCGCCATCGATGCCAATCATACCCATTACACCATTAATCGCGGTATCCCGGCCCTGCGCGAGGCGGTTTGCCGACGTCTGAAAGCCGATTTCAACGTGGACTATACGGCGGATCAGGTCATCGTTTCCAGCGGCGCCAAACAGTCCTTGTTTAACATAATTATGGCTCTGGTGGATGAAGGAGACGAAGTGTTGCTGCCTTATCCGGCCTGGCCTACCCATCCAGAAGCTATTGGCATTGCCGGTGGAAAAGTTGTCCCCCTATATACGGATGAAAAAAGCCACTTTAAAATTACTCCCCGCCAATTGGAAGAAGCGATTACACCCCAATCCCGTATGCTGTTGTTCAGTAATCCGGTAAACCCCACCGGCATGGCGTATAACGACAGCGAAGTTGCTGCATTGGTGGATGTGCTTAAAAAGCATCATCTGTATATTCTTTCCGATGAAATTTATGCGCGGCTGTGTTATGACGGCCTGGCTTATCGCAGCATGGCTTCATTCCCGGAAATTTATGACCGTGTGATTCTGGTGCAGGGGGTATCCAAGGCCTATGCCATGACCGGCTGGCGTATCGGGTTTTCCTGTGGGCCGGCGGCCATTATGAAAGCGGCGGATAAAATTCAGGGGCACAGCACGTCAAACGCTTCGAGCATTGCTCAATACGCGGCCCTGGCGGCGGTGGACGGTCCGCAGGACGCCCTGGATGACATGCTGGCCACCTATGCCAAACGGCGTACCTATATCATGCAACGCTTCGCCGCGATGCCAGGCGTTCATTATGTTGAACCACAGGGCGCCTTTTATCTGTTTCCCAACATCAACGGCGTTTTAACCGACACGGTGGACACATCGGAAAAACTGGCGCTTTATTTGTTGGAAGAAGCCCATGTGGCCGTGGTGCCGGGGATCGGTTTCGGCGCGGAAGGGTTTTTGCGTATTTCCTACGCCGCCTCCATGGAGCAACTGGAAGAAGCATGTGACCGCATTGAAAAAGCCCTCAACAAACTCCGAAAGGCCTGATGATGAAAAAAGAAACTATGGTAACGTTGCGGCAGATGCTGTGGATTGTGCTGTTGGCCCTGACGTTGGGGCTGGCATTCAACCATATATCCGCGAGCGGAATTCCACTGGATGTGACCGTGGCGCAGCCCGATAGCATGGCGCGTGTTACGCTGGTTGAAATGAAACAGATTGTGGAGCGGGGCAGCCGGCTGATCCTGGATGCCCGCTACCCCCGTTTTTATAAGCGCGCGCATATTCCCGGCGCCCTGAGTGTACCGTATAACAGCAAACAATTGGAAACGCTGATGAAAGATGTGGCAAAAGACCGGGCCATCGTTACCTATTGTTTCAGCGAACAGTGCCCGCAGGGTGAAATCCTGGCCAGGCGGCTGAAGCAAATGGGCTTTACCGATGTGGCGGTGTTTTACGAAGGCTTTTCAGTCTGGAAAGCGGCTCAACAACCGGTGGAAAACAAAGTGGAGTATCATGAAAAAACTGCTCAATAAAGGCCACCGTTTTTGGATGGAATGGGCGGCGCGTTTGTTTTTTGGTATATATTTTATCGTGGCCGCCTATCCCAAAATGATGCATCCCGGCGCATTTGCCGAGATCATCCGACGCTATGGGATGATACCGGACGGCCTCAGCCCGTTTGTCGCCGTGGTGTTGCCCTGGCTGGAATATTTTACCGGTCTGTTTTTAATCGTCGGTATTTTTCATGATGGCGCCCGATGGTGGGGTGGGGTGCTGTTGGTGTTGTTCACGCTATTGCTCGCCGTGGCATCCGTGCGGGGTTTAAGCATGGATTGCGGCTGCGGCGTTGCATTGTTCGCTGAAAAAAAAGTCGGATGGAGCAAAGTACTGGAAAATACGCTGTTGTTAATCGTTTATTATTATTTGTTGTTGCATAAATCCATTAAAACAAAAGGGTTATGAGACATCGCTCATTGTAAGGAAGGATTTTCTTGATTAAATTTAGCGCTTATTTGGAAACCACAGGAGTCTCATGTCCGATTTGCAGCAACTTCATGATTTCTACTTGACCACCAAACCTTCCGCGCGAAAAGTACAAACGGCTTCGCAGGTGTTAATCCGTTTATGCAAACAACTGAATGTGGACGGGCCCTCCGATATCAACGAAGGCTATTTTACTGAAATACCGGCTGCGGTGGATACTTATTATGAAAATGATATTCATAAAGCCATTCAGGATAAAAGCGTCATTGCCGAAATGGTTGGACGGTACGGCCCGCGGGACGGGTATGAAATAATAATGGAAAAATTACTGGAAGAAGCGGACAGCAATCTGCGTCAGTTTTGCATACAGGCCATGGAATACGCGGGGCGTAAGGATTTTACCCTGGTGGCCGGCTATATCGATCGGTATAAGAATAGCGATGAACAGGTGATGCGCGAAGTGGTGGCGCGCATGGTCAGTCGCATTTTCAACGCCGGGAACGAAAAGTTTATTCATGAAAAAATCATTGAATGGATGGAACAAAAGGAAATCGCTTTTTTATTACAAATCAAACAAAACTTTTCCAATTACATCCGTCAGAAAGAAGATTTTGCCAACGACGCCTCGTACCGGCATTTTTATGACTGGTTAAACAAATTATTATTAGAGCATAACTGATGAAACACTTTTGGATTATCGCGGTTCTTGTAGCCGGCCTGCTAAACGGTTGTGGCGCGGCCCGAAAAACCACGGATAAGAAAAACGCTTTTATGTACTACACACGTTCGCTGGAAGCCTACCAGAAGGGCGCTTTTAAGGAGGCCCTGGCTTACAGTCGCGCATGTATTCGCAATAATCCGGGGTTTGCCGGTTATTATGAATGGCAGGGGGATGTGCTGGCCCGCATGGACTCTCTGGAGCAGGCGCTGGCGGCTTATCAGGACGCATTGGAAAGGCGCTCGCATAATTTTAAAGCGCTGGAAAAAAGCGGAGATATCCATTTTGCCCGACATCGTTTTGATCAAGCCGTGGAAATGTATGAAAAAGCCTTTGCCCAGAACGATTCGGCCCTCTATCTGCTATTGAAACAAGCGGAAAGCTGGTTGCAAAAAGACGCCCCCAAAGTGGGTGTGCATATTCTCAGGGACTATATTTTAAAACTGAAAAAAAGACACCGTAAACCCGGTTACGATTATTATATCACCCATGCCCGCCTGATGTTTGAAACCGGGCAGTTTTTTAAAATTGCCGTGGATATGCGCGCCGCCGAGCGAAAGGGGATGCCGGACCGCAATGCCGCATTGATTTATATTCAGTCGTTGTTTAACACGCAACAACTTGAAGAAGGTTATACCATGGCCACATCCGTTTACAAGCCCTTGTTAAAAGCGGCGGATGTCCATTATTTCCGGGCCTTATACTATTTTAAGCAAAACAATCCGGCGGACGGTAATACGCAACTGAAACTGGCCGTTAAAAAGGGCTGCGCCATTCCGGATGCCTATGGGATGTTAAATCCTTCCGTGCGGAAAAGCACCCCGCCCGCGGGTGTGGCCGATCGTTTTGTTAACGTGGGCTTTGATTTTAACAAATTCCTGGATAAATCCCTGCCCGCGTTGCAATCGGACAGGAAAATGAACTGATGCCCGAACTGCCGGAAGTGGAAACCGTTGTACGTGAATTACGCGACGGATTACAGGGGCGGCGCATCGAGCGCATGGAAGCTCTTTGGTCCAAAACCTTTCAGAATATAAACGGACGGGATGTTGACGGCCAACGGGTGCGGGCCATTGGGCGCAAGGGGAAGTATATCCTGTTGTATCTCGATGATCAGGATATGATCATCCATCTGCGCATGAGCGGGCAATTGCTGTTTACCGGGGCCCGGAGCCAGGCACCGCATAAACACGATCGCTTGATTTTTGATCTGGAGGGCGGCGAGCGGTTGGTTTTTCGCGATGCCCGAAAATTCGGCCGGATTTATCTCGTGAATGAGGCGGACAGCCATCTGGCCCATGTGGGGATGGACGCGCTTGATCCGCGTATGACCCCGTCGCACTTTAGGAACTTGCTCCGCCAAAGCAGGCAGGGTATCAAGGCCTTTCTGCTCAGTCAGAAGGGGATTTCCGGTTTGGGGAATATATATGTGGACGAAGCGTTATTTCTGGCGGGCATACATCCGCTGACCCGATGCGTGTCCATTAAAAATCCCCATGAATTAAGAACGGTTATACTTGGAGTTTTGACCAAAGCCATCGACAATATGGGCAGTACCATTTCCGATTATCGGAATACCCGTGGAAACGAAGGTATGAACCAGCACTATTTTTATGTTTACGGACGGCAGGGTTTGCCCTGTAAAAAGTGCGGCGCCATCATTGTCAAAGCCCGCATGGCCGGGCGCGGAACACATTTTTGCCCTGAATGTCAGCCGGAGGCCTGAAATGCCTAAACCTTTAATTACTCTGTTGACGGATTTTGGAACAGCGGATGGTTATGTGGGCGCCGTAAAAGGCGTTATCCGCGATATGGCGCCCAATGTGGAAATAATGGATATCAGTCACGATATCCCCCCGTTTGATATAGCCGCCGGGGCGCTCAGCCTGAATACCTTTTACAATTATTTTCCCAGGGGAACCGTTCATCTGGCCGTTGTTGATCCGGGCGTGGGTAGTACGCGCAACGCTCTGATCATCCGCACGGCGCGCTACTACTTTGTCGGGCCGGATAACGGACTTTTTCATTGGATTCTTAAAAACGAGGCGCACACGCTTTTTGCCGTGGATACGGATCGTTTTTTAAAAGAAACCACTCACCACACTTTTCATGCCCGCGATCTGTTCGGGCCGGTGGCGGCTTTGCTGGCTTTGGGCAAGGCGCCCGAAAATCTGGGCCGGCCACTGCCGGAACGCACGGAACATGCCCGTTCCCTGTTTACCAGGATAAAAGACGGTGTGTATCGCGTACCGGTGTATCATATCGACCGTTTCGGTAATATTATCTTCGCCTTTCAAAAAGAAGACCTCGCGCGGTTGCAAAGCAAACATATCCGCCGCGTAAGTTTTAAGGGCCGGCACTGGAAAGCACTGGCCCGATATTATGACCAACAGGAGCCCGGCGCGCCGCTGGTTTTATGGAACAGCAGCGATTTTCTTGAGATCGCTTTAAACCGTGGTGATGCCGCGCGTTTTTTTGACGTCCGCTTGCGGAAGGATTACCTGGATTTGGAACTGGAAACCTGATATGAATAAAACCCAAAAGTTTATCCGGGAAAATTACCGTTCGTTATTAGGCTCTTTCGGCCTGGCCCTGGTGTTGTGGATATCCGTCAGCAGCGAGAAAATTTACACAACGGAAATCACCCTGCCTTTTGAAGTGAAATTGGCTTCGGACAGTCTGATGCCGGTACAAAAGCTGCCGGATCAAATCACCTTGCTGGTACGGGGCAGCGGCCAGATGTTGTTCGGCCTGAATTTTATGCGCAAAGGGGTTATGCTCGATGCTGCCGATTTGGATCAAAGCAGGGTGGTGGACCTGCGCCAAAGCATGAATCTTTTACGCATGCCGGCCAGCAGCGGTATCAAAATCCTTCAGGTGATCCGGCCTCAAAAGCTATGGGTGGACGTGGATCGCCGTGAATTACGGCGCATACCGGTACATATCCGACAAAATGTGGAAACGGAACCGGGCTATCTTATCGTCAGCCAACAGGTTAACCCGGATACGGCGCTGGTAACAGGCCCGGCAAAACTAATCCGGAAACTCACGCAAATAGAAACGGACAGTGTGGTGGAAGCCAACGCCCGTTATCCGGTGCGTAAAAAAGTGGCCTTTTTGTCGCCACGTCCGGGGATTATTACGGTATCCCCAGACAATGGTAACGTGGCCATAGTCGTAGAGCCCATTGTGGAACGCACCTTATACGACGTGCCGGTTCAACTGGTGAATATCCCCGAGGGACTGATCGGCGTGGCCGAACCGAAAAACGTATCCGTGCGTGTAAAAGGCGGCGAAACACGCATCAGTCGATTAACGGTTAATGAAATTACCGTTTTATTTGATTATAAATTAAGTTACCGTCCCGGCACCATGAATTATCCCATGCAGATCATCACGCCGCCGGATGTAACCTGGCTTGAAGTGAGCCCGAAACGTTTTGAACTTCAATTGATACGTAAGGATACCTCATTTTGATTGTTCTCGGAATAGAAACATCCTGTGATGAAACTTCCGCGGCGGTGATTCAGGACCGACGGGTACTGTCCAATATCATATCTTCTCAACTGGTGCATGAGCATTACGGCGGCGTGGTGCCGGCACTGGCTTCGCGCGCCCATTTGCGCATGGTACGGCCGGTTATCGATGAAGCGCTGAACACGGCGGGTATGAGCAAGAAAGATATCGATACCATCGCCGTCACCCACGGCCCCGGGCTGGTGGGCGCTTTACTGGTCGGGTTGACTTTTGCCAAGGGCATGGCCCTGGCTCTGGATATTCCCTATTTCGGGGTTAATCACATGGAAGGGCACATTTACGGTAACTTACTCAGTCGGGAACAACCAGCGTTTCCGATACTTTTTCTGATTGTTTCCGGCGGGCACACCATGCTGGTGCTGATGCGTGATCATCTCGATTATACCCTTCTCGGCACCACACGAGATGATGCCGTGGGCGAAGCTTTTGATAAAACGGCAAAAGTTTTGGGGTTGGGTTATCCGGGCGGACCGGTGATTGATAAAAAAGCCCGGAGCGGCGATCCGGATTTTATCCGTTTCCCTCAGGCTTTTTTAAAGGATGCACATTATGATTTTAGTTACAGCGGCTTGAAAACATCCGTGTTGACTTATACGGAAAAACACACCACCGAACATCTGGAACGGCATATGAACGATATTTGCGCTTCTTTTCAAAAAGCGGCCATCGATGTGCTGATAACCAAAAGCCTGCGCGCCGCTAAAGCCCATCAGGTGAAGGCCATTGCATTTGCCGGAGGGGTGGCGGCCAACAGCTATCTGCGCACCCATCTGACCGAAAAAGGGCGGCAGGCCGGTTTTGATGTGTATCAACCGGAATTGGCCTATTGTACGGATAACGCGGCCATGATCGCTTATGCCGGCTGGCATCATTTGCAGCGCGGCGAACGATCGCCGCAAAACCTGAATGCCGTACCGTCGCTACCACTCGGCGCCACGGCGCCTTAAACAAGGAGTATTGTGCCGACTCTCATTCGTCTGAATATCCCATTTTTATTTATTGTTATGATCGGCGCGGGCGGTTTGATTATTGCCGCGCTCTTTTACCGCCGCACCTATCCGGGGTTGGATGCCGCGCGGCGCGCTCTGTTGACCGGATTACGCGGTTTATGGATGAGCGGTATCGTAGTGCTGCTCCTTTCGCCGATGCTGCGCATGCGCTTTGAACGGGAGCGACCGCAAAAAGTGGCGGTTTACCTGGATCATTCCGCTTCCATGGGATTACGCGACAATCTGGAATCCCGGCCCGATTCTCTGAACAGGGCAGTGGAATACTTGCGGGCATATCTTGACAAAAAAAATGTGGACGACACCTATTTTCGATTTAGCCATGTCATTCAACCCGATACACTGCCCGACACGTTGTTCAACGGATTGACGGGATTCAGCCGGGTGGCCCGCCATGCCGCGGAACGTGCTTTTGATAAAATATTTGTACTCACAGACGGCCGTCAGACGATGGATGAACCGCGCCCCGCTTCCGTAATACCGGTCTATACGGTGGCGCTGGGGCGGCGACGCGCTTTACCGGATCTGGCGATTGCTCGGGTGGAATTTAAGCCCGAGGTGATCCGGCTGGATACCGCGCGGGTTACCGTTACTTTGCGCGGGCACGCTTATCAGAGCGGTCGCGTGCGGGTGCGTTTACTGGAAAACGGGCGGGTGATGCGACAAAAAATAGTAACCATGCCCGACGGGGATGCCAACCTGGCGGTTACCTTTCACTATGTGCCGCAAAAAAAAGGATACCGCGCTTTTACGGTTACGGCGGATGGCGATGTTAAGGAAAATAACCGGCGTAACAACCGTTACCGGTATCGTCAATGGGTGCGTAAAAGCCGTTTGCAAATCGGGCTGTTGGCCGCCCGTCCGGGGTATGATCTGAAATTCATCCGCCAGGCATTGCAGCACAGTCGCGACCTGCGCCCCGTGCTTTATGTGCCGGTTATCAAGGGTGTATCGGCCCCCGCGGCGGATAGTCTGGAGGTCCTGTTTGTTATCGGTGAGCCGGCGCCTTCACAACGCACCTTTTTACAGCGTTATATTAAACGTGGCACCGGGTTGGTGTGGTTTTTGGAAGATAGCCGGGACCAATCATCCTGGTTCCGGGAGAGCGCCGTACGCCGCCGGTTGTTTGGGCAAAAACGCGAAGGTCTGATTCATCCGACAGAGCCGCTCAGTACCCTGATGGATATCTTCGGAGACCCGCAAAAAAGCCGTTTGTTTTGGGAAAATGTGCCGCCCCTCGAAATTTACAATCATCTGTCCGGCGGCGGACTTCACGCCCGTATCGGTCAAAGCAGCAACGCTTTTTTGATCTCTCTGAACAGACCTTTTCGCGCTCTGGTGAACGGCGTCGGTTTATGGCGTGCCGCCTTTCAGTTAAGGGAAGATGGGTTGATGTACGACGGATATAACCGCTTTATTCAGATGTTGGCTTACCGCGCCGCCCGAAGGAATCAGCAAAAGAATGTACGCCTGAGCAGCGACAGGCGGGTGTATAAACTGGGGGAAACCATCCGCCTGACCGCGTATGTACAGGATGAGCGTCAACAGCCGGTGCCGGGCGCGCGTGTCACTGTGGAGGCGCGCACCGATGACCAACGGTATCAGTTTAGTCTGGAAGAACGTCAGCCAGGCATTTACGAAATTGTAACACCGGCGGAAGCAACCGGCGCCTGGCGCATCAGCGCCACCGCCCGTAAAAACGATACCGCTCTGGGACAGGACGCGCTGAGCCTGCAGGTTCAGGAAAACGATGCCGAATTTACCAACCTGCGCGCCGACACATTATTCCTAAAAGAGTGGGCGCGGCAATCCGGCGGAGCCTTCCTGACATTGACCGATCTGAAAAAAAAACGCAATGTGCCGCCTTTACAACCGCTTATGGAAAAAAGAACGGTTGAACACGATCTTAAAAACAGCCGTCTGTATCTGTTGATCCTGTTGCTCTTGTTGACTTTGGAATGGGCATTACGTAAAAAATTCAAACTGATATAAGGCCGTGTATGAAACGATGTGACTGGGTGCCCGCTGGAGACACCCTTTATGAAGAGTATCACGATCGGGAGTGGGGCGTTCCTGTCCATGACGATCGTAAGTTATTTGAGTTTCTTATCCTGGAGACTTTTCAGGCGGGTTTAAGCTGGCGAACTGTTCTGTATAAGCGGGAAAATTTCCGCCGCGCATTTGCCGGATTTGATTTTGAGCAGGTCGCCCGGTTTAACGAACAGGATGAAGAAAGGCTGCGTCGTGATGCCGGTATCATCCGTAACCGGCTTAAAATTGCCGCTGCCGTGAGCAATGCCCGCGCCTTTTTGAATATCCGTGAAAAACACGGCAGTTTCGATGCCTATATTTGGACTTTTGTGGAAAATACGCCCATTCAAAATCACTGGCGAACATTGAGGGAGGTCCCGGCGCGCACGCCGCTTTCGGATACCATAAGCGCGGAGCTTAAAAAAAATGGTTTTAAATTTGTCGGCTCTACGGTGATTTATGCCCATATGCAGGCAACCGGCATGGTGAATGACCACACCACGGACTGTTTTCGACATCTCCCGCTTGCGGAGGGACGATGAAGCTGTTGATGACCGGAGCATCCGGACTGATCGGCCGGGCACTGATAGAGAACTGGCGGGAAAAAGGATATCAAATCGTTGCTTTGTCGCGTTATCCGCAAAAAAACAAACGCCACCGGGCGGAGTTGCCTGGACGATGGCTGGCCTGGCCGCGGACAGAAAAAGCCTGGCGGGAAGCCCTGGATGGCGTGGAGGGGATTGTTCATCTGGCCGGAGCGCCGCTGCTGGGTGGTTTGTGGACCCGCCGCCGCCGTCGGGTTTTGTATGATTCCCGTGTGGGCACTACCCAAAAGCTGGTACAAGCTGTTCAAACATACAAACCGGACATCTCCTTTTATATTCAGACCTCGGCCATAGGTTATTATGCCTGTGACGGGGCGGACTCGCTGGTTGAAGAGAGCCCTCCGGGAGACGGGTTCCTGGCGCATCTGACAAAGGACTGGGAAAACGCCGCGCATCCATTGCGGGAGTTGGGTATCCCATGCTGTTTTATGCGTCTGGGAATGGTTTTGGCGCCGGAAAGTTGGGTGATTCGTCTGATGAAAACCGCCCTGTTGATGTATGTGGGCGGAACGGTGGGTAGTGGCCGGCAAATAATTTCCTGGGTGCATATCCGGGATGTGGCGGGCGCTTTTGAAAAGGTGATGCAAC
>RFFS01000128.1 GCA_003696775.1 Calditrichota bacterium | reverse complement strand
GATGAACACAGCTCTTGTTAGAATGATATCAATTGTCCTTTTGTTACACAAAAACAATTTTAGAATAAATCTTACCGGTGGTATCAAACAAACACAAAAAATGATTATATTACATAAAAGTGTACGAATCCGGGGAAATAAATAATGATTTACTATAAGATGTTTGTAGCGGGTGAGTGGGTCACTTCAGAAAAGTACACAAAAGTGATCAATCCGTACAACGGCGAAGAGCTGGGAATGTTACCCCATGCCTATCCCTCCATGATAGAAACAGCCCTTGCCGATGCCTACGCCCACCGGCCGGATATGGCGGAGCTGCCCATTCATAAAAGGGCGGAAATTCTTGAAAACGCCGCGCGCATCCTAAAAAGAGAAAAGGAAAATATGATCCGGTCCATAGTTTTGGAATCCGGAAAAACACGAAAATGGGCCACGGTGGAAGTGACCCGTGGTATTGAAAATTTGAAATTCGCCGCGGAGGCCTGTAAAAATATACATGGCGAGACGGTACCCATGGATGCCTCCGTTGGTTCGGAAGGACGTTTGGGGTTTTGGATGCGTGTACCGGTCGGCGTGGTGGCAGCCATACCGCCATTCAATTTTCCGCTCAATCTTGTTATTCATAAGGTGGCGCCAGCCATTGCGGCCGGCAATACCGTCGTTCTTAAACCGGCCTCCAATACACCGGGGCCCTCACAATTACTGGTGAAAATTTTGCTGGAAGCGGGTCTGCCATTTCACGCCATTCAATTGTTATACGGCAACGGTTCTACCGTGGGAGCCGCGTTGGTGGAAGATGAACGCGTGGCCAAGGTAACCTTTACCGGTTCGCCACCCGTGGGACGTTATATCTCTTCCAAATCGGGGCTCAAAATGCTTACGCTGGAACTCGGCTCCAATTCCGGTACCATTGTGGACGAAAGCGCCGATCTCGATACGGCCATACCGCGCATTGTTATGGGAAGTTTCGCATTTTCCGGCCAGGTATGTATTTCCGTGCAACGTATTTTTGTCCACCAGCATCTCATGGATGGTTTTACCCGTCGGTTTGTGGAGGCAACACGGGCCCTGACAATGGGCAACCCGATGGAAGACCAAACGGATATCGGGCCGATGATCTCCGAACAGGAAGCCATGCGGGTGGAAAAATGGGTTCAGGAAGCCTGTGCCGCGGGCGCCCATCTGCTATGTGGCGGAAAGCGTCACGGGAGTGTCATGGAACCCACCGTATTAACCGATGTGCGGCCGGATATGGCGGTGATGTGCCGGGAGGTGTTTGGTCCGGTGGTTTCCATTATACCCTTTCGAACCTTTGATCATGCCATCGATTTGGTCAATGATTCCGTTTTTGGATTGCAAGCCGGTGTTTTTACACAACACTATCCGCACATCATGCAAGCCATTAAAAAAATTGATGTGGGCGGTGTGATGATAAACGATGTGCCCACATACCGCGTGGACCAAATGCCCTATGGAGGGGTAAAGGAGAGTGGTTTAGGGCGCGAAGGCGCGCGTTTTGCCATTGAAGAGATGACGCATATCAAAATGATCATGCTTAACGGTTAACGGATTTTGGGGTGCTGCCGTGCTTTGGTTAAGCTATATGATGGTATGCGGGTTTTGAACATCTCTCACAGGAGGAAACGTCATGAATAAACCCTTCAGCGGTTTGATAGCCGGGCCGCTTATTTTTCTGTTCATCTATTTTTTTATACCGGACACGATCATTCCGCACCAGGCACGGGCGGTGCTCGCTTCCACGGTGTGGGTCGCCCTGTGGTGGATAACGGAAGCGGTGCCCATTGCCGTGGCGTCGCTGTTGCCGATCGTCTTGTTTCCGTTAAGCGGTGGATTAAATATCCGCGCTACCACGGCGGCATATGGTAATCCTCTTGTTTTTTTGTTTATCGGCGGATTTATTATCGCCATGGCCATCGAACGCTGGCAACTGCATCGGCGCATAGCCCTGCATATTATTGTATGGATGGGCACGGCCACATCGCGCATTATTTTGGGATTTATGCTGGCCACGGCCCTGCTTTCCATGTGGATATCCAATACGGCAACCACGTTGATGATGATGCCCATCGGCCTTTCCGTTGTACGGCAATTACAGCAAACAGCCGATAAAAAAGGCGGGGTGGAACCTGTGTTTGGCAAGGCGTTGATGCTCAGCATCGCCTACGCGGCGTCCATAGGCGGCATGGCCACTTTGATCGGCACCCCGACCAATGTCATATTTTCCGCCATGGTGAAACAACTGCTGAATTATGAAATCACGTTTGCTTCCTGGTTTGTTTTTGCATTTCCACTTTCTGTCCTTTTGTTGGTTCTGGGTTGGTTGTATCTGGTACGTGTAGCCTTCCCTTTGCGTTATGATGTGGTAAGCGGTGGGAATGAACGCATCCGGGCACGACTGGAGGCCATGGGGCCCGTTAAGGTTCAGGAGAAAAAAGTACTTATTGTTTTCACGTTAACCGCGCTGGCCTGGATGGGGCGTAGTTTTATCCTGGCCCCTTTGTTTCCGGATATAAATGATACCATCATTGCGTTGAACGGTGCTTTGTTGTTATTCATCATCCCGTCGGGTAAGGGGCGCGGCCATCGTTTACTGTTTTGGGAAGACGCCGTCAAATTACCCTGGGGCATCATTCTGCTATTTGGCGGTGGTTTGGCGCTGGCGGCCGGTTTTAAAGAATCGGGGCTGGCGCTCTGGCTGGGGGAACGCATGCATGGCCTGCACGTGTTGCCGTATGCTCTGCTCATTCTCATTGTGGTGGCCTCGGTAAATTTTCTTACCGAAATTACTTCCAATGTGGCCACGGCCTCCGTTATTTTGCCCGTGCTGGCCGCCATGGCCCGGGCGATGGGCAGTCCGCCGCTGGAATTGATGGCCGCCGCGACCATTGCAGCTTCCTGCGCGTTTATGCTTCCCGTGGCCACGCCGCCCAATGCGGTTGTCTTCGGATCGGGAGAAATTACCATGGGCGATATGGTGCGTACCGGTTTACGTATGAATTTGATATCCATAGGAGTGGAGGGGATTTACGTACTCGTTATTCTGCCGTGGCTATGGGGCACCTTGTCAGCCCGGCTTTTTTAATGGCTTTGAGGGGCGTTAAAAAAAAACCGCGGCAAAAAACCGCGGTTGATGTGATCAATTCTCGGCGTGATGCGAATAAAGCCATGCCGCGCCGGCCAGGGCCGTATCTTTAAGAAAGTTTGGCATCGACATAGCCATCGTATCCGGATGCATCGCTCCGGGAAGATGTATGAGCAGGGCAAATAATAAAACCATACATCCCAGTAACAGGGTGGCCAGTTTAGCTTGCTTGTTGATAAGAATACTGACGCTGGCCAGTATTAAAGCCAAACCGGTTAAATATACCCAAAACACCCCTCCCGGTATGGGCACCATGCCGGCCATGGCGCCGGCGTTCATAAAATGAAACAATCCGAAAATCGCAAAGGGCAACGCAAACATGTAGCGTGCCACGGTTCCGGTTAAAACAGTCATAATAAATCCTCCATTTGAGTCAGATATGAGTGTTCTATCACATTTTAAGCAGGATTTATTCCGGAAGCTTTAATAATCCTTTTTTAATCATCGCGTGCATTTCATCAGTCAGGGAACCGGGCATGGTCATGTTTTTCATAAAGGCCCATTTTCCGGCATCTTCAAAAAATATCTTCATGCGGTACATGGAGGTGACCATTTGGATTTTTACATCGTTGCCTGCCTGCTTAATCACCAGAGAAAACGGATAAGCGCCCGCATCGGCAATGCCCGGACAGTCAAAATCGTCACGGTCGTCATCATCGCCCGCGCCCACAATATCGAAGGATTTGGCTTCCATGGCCCGTCCCGTCACGCCTATCACGGCGGTATTATAACCGGCAAGCTCCAGTTTAAAAACGGCATGCATGCCCCACTCCGGGCCGGGTGTGCGCAGCGCCTGCATCACCTGAGTTGCGATGGTACGCCATGAGGCGTTTTTCTTAATGAACAGGTCTTCTATCTTTTCGGCGAATTTACCGCCGGCCATCACGCCCATTGTCTTGGAAATAAAACCTGCATCCCGGAACTGACCGTATTCTTTTCGTGACGGCGTGCCCTGTGTGGATTGCATGATTAATGTGCGTATTTTTTTTAGATGCGCTTCGCTTAACGTCTCGTATTGCTGGTCATCCATCAGCATAGTACGGTTGATGGAGTGGGGATTGACAACGGCAATATGGGTACCGTCTTCATCCTGAAAGATATTGATCCGGTCAACAATGGCATACGGGGCGGTTTGGGCGTTGGCCCGCATCATTTGCTCCGTATAGGAAGAATCGTTCAGTAAAATAAGATGCCCCTTATAGGTGCAATCTTCCGGAACACCAATGTCGTAATCCGCCAAAACTGTAAAACCGGCTGTTACGGCGTTGTTTTTTAATTGCGCGGTTATGGTGGCTATATCTCCTTGTACCCTGGTCAGAACAAACTGGTAAACACCGTATTCTTTAGCGTTTATGCCGCTTATGATGACGCTCAGAAACAGCCAGGTGATCAAACGTTTTAACATATGGCCTCCCATGTTTTTTGTTTGATAAATGGAGTAATGCATCCGGTGGCACACCGGACGGTATGTTGAGGAAGTTGGTTACCTATAATAGAAATAAAGTCCCATTGGTGCAAACTAAAAACACGTTTTAAAAGTGATAACCCGCTTTGATATAAAAAAATGTTTTACCCGCCTGATTCCGATAGAATGAATTGAAGTTTCCGGCATAGGTAACCTGAAAAGGACCGAATGGTGTGGCATAAATCAAAAAGACCCCGGCGCCGTAAATCCATTTTCCAAATCCTGCCACAGCCTGGTTGTTGCGTTGCAGTTCGGCATAGGCGGTATTCAGAATCACTCCGCCATGCCATATTTTGCTCCACTGGTGCCGCACATCAAGGCGGGCAACAACGACTTTTTGCCCGGTCAACTGATGATAATCCAGGCCTGCAAAATCATCCGGCCCGCCCAGGTAAAAGTTTTTATACAGGGGTGTATCCCGGGAAATCTGTCCGTAAAAACCGTAACCATGCCAAATAAGTTTGGAAGAAAGTGAACCATAAAGATGCCCGCTGACCTGAAAACGGAAATACCGGTCTTTACTAAGCAGTTTTGCAAAAGCGCCTTCATATTGGGCTTCCAGCCAAACGCCCCGGGTGGGCAGAAGGATATCGTCGAGATAATCCAAATTGATATGCAGGCGTCCTGTACGTAGTAACGGCTTGTAACCGGGTAGTAAAAGCGGGTCGCTGATAGCTGTGTTGGGTTCTATCTTCATGTATTCATTATTGAATGCCAGTTCGGCATTAATGAATTTACCGGTCTGGATACCCAGCCCTACGGCCCATTGAAGAGATCGGTAGGAAAAGCGACCGGCCTCCCGCGCCTGTTCATCAAACAGTTTAATCGGAAAATCACGATATTCTGTTTGGAAAAAAGGATAGACGGGATAATTAAGCGAACGGGAGGGATAAAAGGCTTTGTAACGCCATTGCAGCCTTTGTGGAAAAATGAGTTCGTTTTCCATCCGTAAACCCGGAATAAAAATATTGGTACCCTGAACGCTAACCGCCATGGTGAGTTGGTAAAGGTTGTCGTATTGAAATCCAACGCGTAATTCGCGTCGGGGTTTTTCCTGTATTTTAAAATTCAGCGCGATGCGATCGTGCGACACGGGCACGATGTTATAGGAAATGGTTTCAAAATAACCTAGGCTGTATAATTGGGTAATACGGTCATCCACCAGATAAGGATCAAACACAGTGCCTGGCTTAATGCCCAGTAAATTGTAGATAAATGTAAAGGACAGACGCTTTTGCCCCTGAATGTTGACCCGCGCGATGCGGGGTTTGTTTTTTTCCTTCACAAAAACCGTCACACGATAGTGCAGGCTGTCCATGGCGTTTATGGAGGTGTGTATTTGTTTAAACCACCCCGTCGTGCGCAGACGGAACAGATGCGCTTTTAATGTGTCTTCGTTAAACAATTGTCCGTTTTTCAAGTCTAACAGGGAGTCGATCAGAGTAAAAGGGATGGTGGTATTACCGGCAATCTGGATACTATGCAAGCGTGTGGAATCCGCCGTTGGGATGTGTTTGTCGGCCATGTGAGCCGGGTCGGTTATATGCCTTAATTGCAGCAACGCTTTGAGAGAATCCCGCGCGATACGGCTACCTGTATGAATGGCACGGCGGATGGACGAAGGATCAAAATCGGTATGACTGTAATCTCCGAGAGGCGGCGTCAGCAGTAGGTCACAGTTTTGCTCGGCCCATTCCTGTTGTGGAACATTAGCCAGGGAAAAGGTCTGTTCCAGAATATCCACCAGGGTTTGGAGGTCTTTTTTGGATTGACTTTTTTTCCCCACATCCACGGCAATAACGATATCCGCCCCCATGGAGCGAACCACATCCACCGGAAGGTTGTCCAGCAATCCACCGTCAATAAGCAGGGAATCGCCCCATTCCACGGGGTAAAAAATGGTGGGTAGTGACATGGTGGCGCGCAGGGCCTGGGCCAGATTGCCTTTTTTGTGTACCACCTTTCGTGCATGTAATAGGTCCACACTCACGCAGCGGAAAGGGATGGGCAGCCGGTCAAACTTATTTACATTGGCGTAAGCATAAGTCAGTCGGGAGAGCATTTGGGTGATTTTTTGACCGCGAATCAATCCCGTAGGTAATAAAATATCCAGATCCCGTAAACCAAGCACCAGTTGATAACGTCCGGTTTCTTTTTTTTCGGCATAGGGTAAAACGGTTCGTGAAGGCTGATCGTTAAAGAGAATATCCCATTGGGTTTCCCGGGCGATTTTTTCCAGTTCCACAGCGCTGTAGCCAATGGCGTATAATCCGCCGATAAGGCCCCCCATGGAGGTACCCGCTATGTAATCCACCGGAATATGCAGGGAATCCAGAACTTTTAAGACGCCGATATGGGCAAAGCCCCGTGCGCCGCCGCCGGATAAGGCTAACCCGATTTTGGGTCTTATAGACACGGTTTGCGATGGTGCCGGAAAGCAGGCGCCTGCTAAAATGAGAAGAACTAAGATCAAACGCATGGCATGCTGTTTTTTTTTAGATAATATACAACCCAATGCAATCAGATGTCGGACTCATGCCAGAGCATGATTTGATTGCGGCCGTTTTCCTTGGCCTTGTAAAGAGCTTCATCCGCCCGATTGATCATGTTTTGAATAGATGTGGCCTGGTTGGAATGACAAATGCCGCAGGAGAAAGTAACCGTAACATTGGCATCTTTAAAAGTGAAAGGCGTTGCACGCACATTGCGTAACAGGCGTTCCAGATAAAGGCGCATTTCTTCCAGGGTGACGGAAGAGGAGACAACGACAAATTCTTCGCCACCGTAGCGAAAGGCAAAGTCGATCCCCGCGCGCTTATTGTGCTGCAATATGTTCGCTATGCCGCGTAACACATCATCACCGGCGCTGTGCCCGTAGGTGTCGTTAATGGACTTGAAATGATCCAGGTCGATCATGGCCATGGCGAAAGATACCGAATTATCTAACCAACGTTCCCAAAAGCGTTGGATCATGGAATTAAACGAACGTCGATTCAGTAATTGAGTCAATGGGTCGGAGGTGGCCTCGGTACGGAATTGTTCGTTTTGAGTCAGAAGTTCTTCGGTAATTTGGGCCAGTTCGGAAAACTTTTCCAAAGGCCGGCGGAGTAGCTCCACCCGGCGTAATACTTTACGTAATATAATCCCGGCCTGTTGTGCATCCCGGGGCATGGTCCACATATAATCCACATGAGCACGGTTGACCGCTTTGATGAGCAGGGAAGTGGGTACCTTGTCCGAAACTACCGCCACCCGTTGGATAAAACGGTCATATTCCATTGTGGAACGCAATAAATCGATGCCCTTGGTATCATCCGCGGTATCCACGGGGGCAAAAACGGCAACCGCTTCCTGTTCCTTTAAGCGGGAGGCAATTTCTACAAACAATCCGGCAATCCAAATCGTAAAACCTTCATCTTGCAGATAGCCATGCAGGGGATTGTCATTCGCCAGGGAACGATGAAGAATCACAATACGGGGCTTATCCTGGGTAGTCATAGTATCCTGATGTTGTTAGGTACTTAATCCCATTTCGGTAGATATGGAAGCCGACTTTAACGTGCATGGATGTTATGGTTCCGTACAGTCTCATATTGCAACGCGGCGGCCACAAAATCTCTGAATAAAGGATGTGCCTTACTCAGGCGGGATTTTAACTCCGGATGGAATTGACACCCCACAAACCACGGATGATTTGCCAATTCAATCATTTCAACCAATGTACCGTCCGGTGAAACCCCGCTGATACGCATACCGTTGGCCTCAAAGCGCTCGCGGTAAGCGTTGTTGAATTCCCAACGATGCCGGTGCCTTTCCCGGATTTCTTTTTGGCCGTAGGCTTTTTGCGCCAGAGTATCTTCGGTCAGGATACAGGGATAGCTGCCCAAACGCATGGTACCGCCCTTTTCGGAGATATCTTTTTGCGATTCCATCAGATGAATGACCGGGTCGGGCGTATCCGGATTGAATTCGGTACTGTTGGCCTGTTCAAGACTCAGGACATTGCGGGCAAATTCAATGGAAGCACATTGTAATCCGAGGCAAATACCCAAAAAGGGAATCTTGTTTTCCCGGGCATGCCGGATAGCCATCAGTTTCCCCTCGATACCCCGTTCACCAAAGCCACCGGGTACCAAAATGCCGCCGCATCCCCTGAGCTGGTCCGTCAAGCCGGTTTCTTCCAATTCCTCTGTGTTGATCCAGCGTAATTTAACATGCACATCGTTTTCCATGCCGGCATGCACAAAGGATTCGATGATACTTTTGTAGGCATCCTGCAAGCTGACATATTTACCGCAAATGGCGATTTCTATCTCCCGTTTCACGTTTTTGTAGCGGGTGATTTTTTGTTCCAGGGCGTCGATGCGGCGCGGCCTGTCCGGCAGGTTCAGACGCTTGATCACCAGCTCGTCAAAACCGGAACGGGCGTATTGCAGGGGCACCTCGTAAATGGTTTTTACATCCAGCGCTGTTTTAACCGCATCCGGGGAAACATTACAAAACAGACCTATTTTTTCCTTGAGACCCTCATCCAGGATGCGGTCTGTCCGGCATAACAGAACATCGGCCTGAATACCGATTTCACGCAAGCGCATTACGGAATGCTGGGTCGGTTTGGTTTTCAGCTCATCAGCGGCGGCCACAAACGGAACCAGGGTAAGATGCACCACCAGGGTGTCTTCTGGAGCGTTTTGCAGCCGAAACTGACGCAGGGCTTCTAAAAAGGGCAGGCTTTCAATATCACCCACTGTACCGCCGATCTCCACGATGACGATATCGCTTTGGGTTTCATCAGCCACTTTGGTGATATGTGACTTGATCGCATCCGTAACATGAGGAATCACCTGTACTGTTGCGCCGAGGTAATCGCCCCGTCGTTCTTTTTGGATGACATTATAATAAATCTGGCCGGTGGTGGTATTGTTCAGTCGGCTCATGTCGGAGTCTATGAATCGCTCGTAATGACCCAGGTCCAAATCGGTTTCGGCCCCGTCCTCGGTTACATATACTTCGCCGTGCTGGTAAGGGCTCATGGTGCCGGGGTCCACATTGATATACGGGTCCAGTTTTAGTATGGTTACCGAAAAGCCGCGTGATTTCAATAACAGGCCTAGGGACGAACAGGCAATCCCCTTGCCCAGGGAAGATACAACGCCGCCTGTAAAAAAGATAAATTTCGTTGCCATTAGTTTTCCTGCCTGGTTTTTAAAAGTTGGTTGCAATAGTTTAAGTCGGCTTCCGTGTCCACACTGATGGATTGGTAATCGGTCAGTACGGTATAAATGTCAAAGCCGTTCTCTAAAAATCGAAGCTGTTCCAGCTTCTCGGCTTTTTCCAGTGGGCTGGGGGACAATTGGGTTAATTGGGCCAGTGTTTCGCGCCGATAGGCGTAAAGGCCGATGTGTTTGTAAAACGGCGTGTGCTCCAGCCAACTCGCGCGGGACGATGTATCCCGTACGTAAGGAATAACAGAGCGCGTAAAATAGAGGGCCTTGCCGTTGATGTCCCGGGTGACCCGCACCAAATTGGGGTCGCTTAACTCCTCCGGTTGGGTGATACGGCTGACGGCGGTGGCGATGTTGACCCGATCATCCTGAAATCGTTCGGCCAGTTCATCGAGCAACCGGGGATCGATAAAGGGCTCGTCGCCCTGCACATTGATGATAACATCGGCCGATATCCTGTCCCGGATGGCGGCGTGTACCCGGTCGGTGCCCGAGGGCAGGGCGCTGTCGGTCATCACGGCCTGTCCGCCGAATGAAGCTACTGTGTCGGCGATGCGTTGATCATCGGTGGCCACAAGCACCATGTGTGGCAGGCGTGCCCGGGCCGCACGCTCATATACATGGCGGATCATGGGCTTGGAACCTATGAGCCGTAGTGGTTTTCCCGGCAGGCGCGTGGAAGCATACCGTGCCGGAATCACACAGACGATCTTCACTTTTTGACCACCTTGGGCACCCGGAAAAAGCCGTCTCCTTTTAACGGGGCGTTTTTCAGAGCCTCGTTTTGGGGCAGCGAGGGGCGAACCTGATCCGGCCGTGTCACATTGGTACGTTCCAGACTGTTGTACATGGGTGCCACATCATCGGTGTTGACTTCATTCAGTTTTTCCATGTATTCCAGTATGCGGTTTAGTTGCCCGGCATAATGAGCGTATTGATCCTCTGGAATTTCCAGACGGGCCAGAGAAGCTATCTTTTTAATATCGTCATGGTTGACGGACATGTGTCCCCCGTTGTATTGAAAATGGATGATTGGAAAATTTCGGAGTATTTGGCAACCGAATCCATGACGGCACGGGCCGGCTTGCCCGTAAGCAAACGCGGCTGCCAATGGTCGATTTCCACCGGTACCAGGGAGGGGTGTATTTCAATGCCCCCCGATTTTTTAATCAAATCCACCCGGGCCATGGCGGAGCGTTCATAGGTGCGTGAGTTGCCACCGAAAATGAAATTGCCTAATGAATAAAATACGGGCTTTCCCTTATATAATTCAACGCCTTGTAAAACATGCGGATGGTGGCCGATAATCACATCCGCCCCCGCATCTAAAACACGGTGTGCCAATCGGATTTGTTCGGGTTGAGGATAATGTTCCTTTTCAATTCCCCAATGGAAGTTAATAATAATCACATCCGTCAGAGGCGTAAAACGCTCTATGTCGCGGCGAATGCCTTCATAAAGGCGCATGGCCGTTCCGGCCGAATCGGCGGTGGCCGGATGGGAATTGCTGTGACGTCCCAGTCCGTAATAAGAAAAAAAACCGAGCCGAATACCTTTACGGCGTAAAATGACGGGGTGATGCGCCTCGTCAAAATGGCGCCCGGCGCCGGTATAATCGATGCGTGCCGCGTGTAGCGTTTCCAGTGTTTCCAATAATCCGGACTGACCGTAATCATAAATATGGTTGTTGGCAATGGTGACGATATCGATGCCGGCCTGTGTCAAAACACGAACGTAGCGGGGAGCGGCCTTAAAATTGAATTTTTTTTCGGTTTTTTCCGTTGAGCGTGTCAGGGGATTTTCCAGGTTGACCATGGCGATATCGGCCTGTTTAAGCATGGATAGATGGCGGGAGGCGTAAGCGTAGTCATCTTTAACATAGTGGGCGAAATGATTGGCCAGGGTGACATCACCGGTAAAGTACAGGGTTAATCGGGTGCTGTCCTGGGCTGACAGGCTGTTCCATAAAGTTAAAATGATAAGAATACGTAATAGTGCCATAAATAAAAAAACCGCCTGTTCAGGCGGTTTGAAAACAGGGTTGTTAAAATCGATTTAGTTGATTTTTGTCACCACGCTGCGGTTCAAATCGATATCATCAAAATAGTAGGTTCTGGGATTGATCGGATTGCCACCGAGACGGACTTCATAATGAAGATGCGGCGCGGTGGAAAGACCGGTATTACCCACTTCGGCAATTTTCTGACCGCGTTTTACCTGTTGGCCACGGCGTACCACGATTTTGGACAGGTGGCCGTAACGGGTTTCAAAACCGTATTTATGATTAAGCTTAATCAGGTTGCCGTAGCCGCTGACACGCCCGGCAAAGGAAACCACGCCATCGGCGGAGGCATACACGGGGGTTCCGGTAGGCGCGGAAAAATCCAGACCTTCATGATGCTTCATAACTTTGTAAATGGGATGATTGCGCATGCCGAAACGGCTTGAAATAATACCGGTAAGCACCGGCTTCAGAGAGGGCAGATAACGCAGGGAATCCTGTTTCTTTTCAAAAGTAGATAAGAGAGCATTGTAACTGGATAGTTCCAGCTTGGTTTCCCGTTCCAGCTTGTTGAGCAGGGATAACTGGTCTTTCAGACCGATATGATCATCAAAACCGGAAATTTCATCGGAAAGGTCATAATTGTAATCGGCACCGCCGATACCCACATTTCGCACATCCGAACTGACATTCGGCAAACCCAACACCGTACGCAATTCATCGTCTTTCTTAGAGATGAGCGCCAATTGGTTTTTCAGGTTTTCGATCTGGTTTTTTGTCTCCAACAGTCGATTTTCCAATACCACATTGGTACGTTCCAATGTTTTGATTTTGGAATTGTGGCTGAAATCGATCAATAAATCCAGACTTATTTTTCCTAAGAAAACAAATACGATTAAAAAAATGGAAACATACGTGATTAATTTGACACGTGATATTTTATATTCTTTTACGGTCGAACTATTTCTGGGAACAAATATTAAGCGCGACTCTTCTTTCATAAACCTGCAAACCCCGAATGTAAAATGTGCTCTTGATCACTTTTTTATGATACAAAACCAGCATGAATCTAATTAAATATCATAAATTAATCAAGAGCACAGAAGGCTTCGGAATTATTTTTATTGAATTTATCCCAAATAATAGCGTAAAACCTTGCTACGGGAGCTGTGGCGCAGGCGTCGCAGCGCTTTTTCCTTGATTTGACGCACACGTTCACGGGTAAGTTTGAATTTTACGCCGATTTCTTCCAGGGTGTGCGGTTTTTCACCATCCAGGCCGAAATAGAGTTTGAGAATTTTGGCTTCACGCGCGCTGAGAGTGGATAAAATGTAATTGACTTCTTCCTTTAATGATTCACCCATCACGTCGGAATCCGGCTCGGGATCCTGCTGGTTTTGCAGGATGTCGATCAGACGGCTGTCGCTGTTTTTTTGTAGCGGAGAGTCCATGGATACGGAGCGGGTGGCCATTTTAATGGTGTCGGTGATATCGCCGCTGTCCACTTCGAGAACCTTGGCGATCTCCTCGGCGGTGGGCTCGCGCTCGTATTCCTGTTCCAGCATGCTATACACCTTACCTATTTTGGTCAGGGTACCCACGCGGTTCAGGGGCAGACGCACCAGACGGGATTGTTCGGCAATGGCCTGCAAAATGGATTGTTTAATCCACCATACGGCGTAGGAGATGAATTTGAAACCACGTGTTTCGTCAAAACGGTAAGCGGCTTTCATCAGCCCCAGGTTGCCTTCGTTGATCAGGTCTTCGAGGGATAATCCGTAATTTTGATAGGATTTGGCCACACTCACCACAAAACGCAGGTTGGCGCTTACCAGTTGTTTCAGCGCCCGTTGATCGTTTTGTTTGATACGCTTGGCCAATTCGATTTCCTGGTCGGGTGTCAAAAGTTTGACTTCACCGATTTCTCTGAGATAATTCTCCAATGATTGATTTTTACTGATGAAAAAATCGCTCACAAATATTCTCCGGGTTTGTTTGTTAAAAATTTGAGCCTATATCATTAAGGTAATTTTGGCAAAAAAGCAATTATTTTTACAGACGATCAGCTTCTCATTGTACTGTTTTTCTTCAATTCGGTTTCGATAATACGTAACTCATCATCCAGTTTTTTTATTTCCGTAATAATATGCTCGATACGCGGATTTTGCCGGATATCGCCGTCTGGCTCTTTTAACGCCAGTTGATAAACCCGGCCGCCCAGTTCCAGAAGCTTTTCCTCCAATTCTTTTTTTACGGCCAACAGATCGATCTTTAAACGACCGATCCGGGCGTATTCACTGGCGGCAGCGGATGTTTTGCGCAGTCCGCTTAACAGGTTTTTTCGGGTTTTATTGATCAGACTCATGTGCCAATTCGATTTTATCCACGATGCCGACAATGGTTGCGTCGCTCAACGCAGGTTGCTTTTCCAACGGTATCACCGCTTCATAGGCGGTTACGTAAAAAACTGTTTCACCCTGCCCGGCGCCAACGCTGTCCGCCGCTATGAGGGGCGAACCCAGGGCCTGTCCCTTTATGTTGACCGGTTGAATGAGTTGCAACTTCAGGCCCTCCAACTGGCTGTCCTTACGGGTAGCCCAAATGGTGCCGATGACTTTCGCCAGATGCATCAGGAACTCACATCCAGCTTGTCGATGATGGCGGAAACCACTGCGTCCACCGGCTTGCCTTCGGTCATATGTGATTGCCGGGCGGAACTACCGCTGGTGATCATAACAATTTCACCCACACCGGCGCCAACCGTATCGGCCGCGACCACGTAGCCGGATTTAAGAGTATAGTCCAGTTCCACCGGACGTACCAGCAACAGCTTCAGCCCGTTTAGCTTTTCATCCTTTCGGGTGGCCCATACGGTGCCGATTACTTTACCTAATGTCATATTGTGCCTTTTTTTTGATGTTCGCGGTCAGAGATCGTTACGTTTAAGGGCTTTTTCGCGCAGGGCGCTGTTTGCCATCCATTGGATGATTTTACGGTACCAACGTTTACGCAGCGTATGCTGTTCCGTGAAACAACGTTTGATTTCCGGCATGCTTTCTTCCGCCGCGCGGGCCCCAATGGTGATTAATGTATCAAATGCTTCGAAATTACTCCAATGAATATGTCCGGTGCGTGGCCGGATTATGCAATCCATTTTTTCCATCAACAGAAGATCCAGTTTATGAGTGGATATCTGGTTGGCGCGGATGATGATATCTATTACGTTGTCATAATCGTTGCTGCGTTCCATATTTTGGGAAACATTGACACCGATGATGAATTCGGCACCCATATCCAACGCGGCCTGAACGGGAAAATTCTCACAGACGGAGCCGTCAATAAAAAGATGGCCGTTGGTTTCGAGCGGGGGAATG
The DNA here is from genome assembly GCA_003696775.1 of Calditrichota bacterium. GTDB lineage: Bacteria > Calditrichota > Calditrichia > Calditrichales > J004 > J004. Next base: position 32,155 of record RFFS01000128.1, on the reverse strand, counting down.
AAACCGGGTATGGAAGCGCTGGCCCGCAAGGCTTTGCGTAAATGACCTTTGCTGAAAGTAACGCATTGTCCGGAATAAAGGTCTGCCGCGCAACAGGCAAAAGGAATTTGCAGTTCGGAAATTTCGATATTGGGGATAAGTGTGTCTATGGTCAGTTGCAGGCGTTCGCCTTTCAACAGACTCACGCGGTGCGCGGCGAGATTAATAACCAGCCGCTTTTTAATTTCATGGCTCAATTGCCTGAGCAGGTCTTCCGGTTCCGATGTGCTGATTTTGCTTAAATAACGACTGCCGGTTTTTTCAAAGGCTTCACTGGAAAGAAAATGCCGTACTTGTTTTTCCAGCCAGGCGCTGTCTTGTTTGTACGCATACAACGCGCCGATGATACCGCCCATGCTTGTCCCGGTAACGATATCAATGGGGATGCCATGTTTTTGCAAAACTTTTATAACGCCTATGTGGGCCAGGCCCCGGGCGCCGCCACCGCCCAATACCAACGCGGTTTTCAATCGTTTTTTCATAAACCGTCTGCTGTTTTTCTTTTTTTATCGACACGATACCGTGAAAAACGAATTGAAAATATAATGAATTGAACACTTTTTTCAGAATTTATTGCCCAAGGGCCTGTTTGCCGTGGAACGATGTTTTTTTGTAACGGTACAATTCGATCACGCCATACCATAAAAAGACCAGGCCGGCCCAATACAGATAGGGGGGAATGGTTGGGAAATGGATATCGGGCATCAGAGTTTGTAAAGTGTGGTGCCAGGAAAACGGCAGATAATGCATTACAAAATAGATAAATGTAACCGACGTTGTCAGCCAGGCCGGCATGACCCAAAAGGAAATATCTTCCCCGACTGGCTGTGCTGTTTTTTGCATGATATATTCCGTCATGTGTCCGGGTGCGGTTTCGGTTGCCATTGTATGGAGCAGGGATTCCGTTTCCCGCCACGCCTCCCATTTTTGTCGGCACGCGGGACATGCTTCCAGGTGTTTCCGTTGCTCTTTGTCAAGAGATGAAAAGCCTGTCAGGCTGGCGTAAATTTCTTCTTCGGTTAAATGTGGGTTCATGTAATTTCTCCGGGACTGAATTGGCGATTTAAAAGCTTTTGTAATGCTTTTCGACCGCGGAAAAGATGGGTTTTAATGGCGCTGACCGGCCAACCGGTTATCGTATGGATTTCTTTCAGGCTTAACTGTTGTATATAAAACATGGTGAGACACGCGGCCTGTTTACAGGGTATATGTTCCATGGCCTCCTTAAGCAGGCGCCTTTGATCCTCCTTTTGCAGGCTATCGGTAACGCTGGAGGTTGTGACGGGCTCTTCCTCCGCTGTAAGCGGCTCATGACGCGGGCAGCCGCGCAGGGTGTTGAGTGCCGTACGGAATGTTATGGTGTAAAGCCAGGTGGTAAAACGCGCTCCGGCTTGAAAAGTATCGATATGACGGATCACCTTGATAAACACATCCTGGGTAATTTCCTCCGCAAGCATGTTGTTTTTGGCCATGCGTAAAGCCAGGGTATAAATATAATCCTTATATGTATCTACCAATTCACGTATGGCCGCCGGATGGCGTTTTTTTATTAGGCGAATGGTTTCCGGGTGCATTTCCATGTTACTATAGGACACTACTTCGAGCTGAAAGGTTTCATTAAAAAAAATCATTTTAAGTGAAACCCGGATGATTTTTTTTGTGTCATAACAGACAAACAATCATGAAAAGGAGAATGTTATGCAGATTGATGGCGAACATTTTGTGGGAATTTTCTTTTTTATATCGGTGGCAACCGTTATCTATTATATGATTCGCTTTCGCTATAAGGAACGCATGGCGGTCATCGGGAAGGAAAATCTTTCCCAAACCCAATTGGATTATCTGGTTAATCGACGAGGGGGCACGCTTGTACCGGTGAGTGTTAAAATAAGTGTGGTGGCCATTGGCGTCGGTTTGGCGTTACTCATCGGGAATTTATTGGGCCCGGCGTTTGAAGATAGTTTTACGGTAGGCCTTTCGTTTTTGTTACCCGGAGTGGGCCTGTTGTTGTTGTATTATTTTGTGGAACGAAAAGAAGAATCCGCAGGGGAATAATTGTTTGATAAGTTCAACAAGACTAACTTGCCGTGCTTTTGATGAAAGCAGGCAGGATATCTATGAAATTTGTTGAGATTTTGAACACGTACAATCCCGGTGATATCGCTCTAATTAAATCCCTTTTGGACGGGGAAGGGATTGTTTACCGTTTTACCGGGGAACATTTTAACGCTATGGAACCGATGGTGCAGCCCGCCCGGCTGAAAGTTATCGAAGATCAGGTGGAAAGGGCGCGGGAGATTTTAAACGGGTTCAATGGTTCTTTTTTTGCTGCCGGTTTTGATGAAAATAACGACCGGTAGTCTTATCCCGAACATGTTTAGTCTTGCCGGATTGATTATTAAATTTGGCAGAATTTTATAAAGAGGTCCTACATTGTTAAGCAGGGCCTCTTTCCGGTTGAATTTATCCGAGTAACCATTCATTCATTGTGTCGATGCCTTTCAGGATGTGTCCGAAATGCTTTTGGACAAACACTCTGTTATGACCGCGTCCGTTGTTCTGCTCTGCGCTGTCCCGGAGCGCGGCCTCGCCGTCAAAATCGACAAACGCCATGCGTACCGTCAGCTCTTCCGGCGGGCGGCCGAATGCCGAACCGGGCAGGGCGGCCACACCGGTTTCATCCAGCAGCCGGCGACATAACTCCTTGCTTGTGGAAATACCACGACGGTTGAGCGATTCCCGAAAAGGCGAAAAATCGGGAAAAATATAAAACGCGCCTTTTGGTTCGGTTACTATTGCACCGTTGGACTGCAAACGTTCATGGATTTGCCGGGCCAGTGTGCGCAGGACTTTTCGGGAATGTTGTAAATAATTCTCTATTTCCGGACCACCGTCGAAAGCCCGTATGGCGGCAAACTGTATCGGCGCGGAAGTGGATGTGTAGGTTTCACTGGCGATAACGGCCATGGCGTCTCGAAGCCAGCGTAAGCCCCTGGGAAAAGCAAACGTACCCAGCCGCCAACCGCCGGCGCCACACCATTTGCTCAGGCCACTGCTGATTATGGTGCCTTCCGGATAAAAACGGGCAATGGATACATGCTTACCATTGTAGTTTAGCTCACCGTAAATTTCATCGGAAAGCAGGATGATACGGTATTTCCGGGCGATCTGTGCCAGTTTTTTTAATTCATCCAAAACATAGGTTTTTCCTGTGGGATTGGCCGGATAGTTCAAAATAAGCAAACGGGGATGTTCCGGGTCTTTTTTGCAGAAATCTTCCAGGGTTTCCGGCATAAGGTGCCAGTTGTGATAACCATGCGTGGGCAGCCAGTGTATATTGCGACCGATGATCGATGCCTGAGGGGAATAAGATACCCACGACGGGGTGGGGATAAGTAAATCACCGTAATAAGCCAGTTGCAATATGAACATCAATTCCTTGGAACCGGGACCGATCATAATATCTTCCGCTGAGTATTGGGTGCCTTCCTTTCGGTTATGGAACCGGGCCACCGCATCCTGCAAGGCCGGAAGACCGCGCACGGGCAGATAGTCCTTTTCATGGGCATGACGTTTCAGCTCTTCCACCACCGGAGAAGCTACCGGAAAAGGCGACTGTCCCAACCCAAAATTATATACCGTTCGACCTTCGTTCCTGAGCTTACGCGCCCGTTCGTTTATTTCCAGAGTGGCGGATTGCTGCTTGCCGCGCACATTGAGATTGATGTGAACCGCCGGTGCATATTGGTCCCGTTCGCGCATGTTCCATTCCTTTTTTGTTTGAAAGCGTTAAATTTAAAATTATATCCGTTAAAAAAAACGAAAAATTAAGCCCGGATGTAAAAAAAATAGGGCAGCCAGTCCGATTGCTCTAATAAAATAAGCCAAATGAGTGATATGTGTTTACATTGTTCAATGTAAGATTGTTAATAGAGCCGGTTGGCTAATTCCGCCAGCCGGCATTCCACGGAATTGTCGGTGCGAATCCGGTCAAAAGGAATGGATGTCTCCCTGCCGGCCTGAACGGCAGGCATGCCGCGATTTTCACCGCTGTTTATCATTTCAACCAGGCGCCGGGCCATGCGTTGCGCCAGCGTGATATCCATGTTGTTGGGCGCTGCTCCGCGAATATCACGCGAGAATGGTTCGCACACTACTTTTTGCTTTGTATCCAGCCCGTGTGTCCGCAACTCATCCCGGAAAAATTCAGCCGCGTTACCAGGATAACCCGTTGCCTTACGGATATCCCTTTTATAGCCCTCGGCTACAACAATTACCGTGTTGCGCCGGGCATTAACGGCCGCGGCAATTTTGGTCAGATCGTAAGTGGATCCGGGTAAAACGGCCAGATGAGCGCCCGCTCCCAGACAGGAATGCAGGGCATGGAATCCACCCCGGGCCCCCATCATCTCGATGATATAGCAGCGTTGATGGGTGCGGGAATCGGCCATGTAACAATGGATTTTATCGGCGCCGGCTTCCACGCCGGTAAATTCCCCAATGCAACTGGTGCCATATACATCGCTGTCAATGGTTACCGGTATAAAATAGACTTTGACGCTTTCCGGCAGATACGCAGCCAGGGCTCGTGTGCCCTTAAAGGTGCCGTTGCCGCCTATGCCCACTACAATTTTTACATGACGTTTGAGAATATTTTCCGCCGCTTGTTTTTGTAAGGCGCTTTTTTTGAAATCGGGAAAACGTTCGCTGCGAAAGTTGGCGCCGCGTTCATCCCGAAGGGGAGGCGAAAAAATTACACCGCGTATGGTATCCAGTTGACGAAAAACGGTGCTGTCGTATATCAGACAACGGTAATCCTCGTTACGGTTGGATACAAGAGAACGAAATCCGGCGGCGGCAATAAATACCCGATGGCCCTGTTTTTCCAGATATTCCGATAAAAACGCGGTTACCGAGTTGTAGCCCGGCGCGCAGCCACCATCCTGGATCAGCAGCACGTCCATTTCGTTGTAAAGCGCCTCACCCTGGTTCAGATATTGACTCATCCGATGCGCGAATATTTTATATATGCGCGCCCGTAAATCGGCGGGAACAAACGCGTCGTCTTCCAATTGCGCGCGTTTTAGTTGTAGCAGTGCGCCATCGGACCAGGCAACAATGGTGGCGGTATGGGTATGTTCATCAAGTAGCGCGGCTTCACCGAACATCTCGGAAGCATGATACTGTTTGAGAGTATGACCGAAGCGCATCTGGCAAAATACACCGTTTAGAACCACATAGGCCGTATCACCGGGCTCGCCTTCTTTTAAAACAGTTTCCCGTGCTTTATACTTTACCACGTGACAAATGGACGCAATATGCCGTATTTCATCATCATTGAGGTCTGATAAGCCGGGCACGGCGCGCAAAGCGTTGAATATTTCCTGTTCCGGACGAGCCATGGTGACCTCCTCTGTTTTTTGCGGTGTAAAGGAAAACTTATTCATATCAAAGGCAGGGTGCAAATATGATCGCGCTTTTCTATATTTATCCCTGTACACTAAAGGCAGGAAAATATGACCAACGAACGTTTTCAGAAAATCGCGGCCATGCTGCGTCGTCGACAACCGGACCTGACCGTGATTATGGAAGGGGTGCATAAAACCCATAATTTGGCAGCCATTGCCCGTACCTGTGACGCAGTGGGCATCAGTAATATCCACGCCATCACCGACCTGTCGCATATTTCCCTGAGCAGCGGAGTGGCCATGGGCAGTAATCGCTGGCTGGATTTACACACCCACACGGAAACGGGCAGCATTGTGGCAAAACTGAAAAAGGAAGGCTACCAGATATTAGCGGCCCACTATGACGCGGATGCGGTGGATTATAAACAGGTGGATTACACCATTCCCAGCGCCCTGATTGTGGGGCAGGAATTGTTTGGTGTTTCGCCCGAGGCGCTTCATCTTTGCGATAAAGCTGTTTTTATCCCCATGGAAGGCATGGTGAAATCTTTAAATGTTTCCGTGGCAACGGCTGTCGTCCTGTACGAGGCGCACCGGCAGCGTCAGAAAGCCGGATTTTATGAACGCATGCGCCTGAGTCCGCAACAATATGAGCAATTATTGTTTGAAAAATGCTATCCTGAACTGGCCGGAAAATACCGCGATCGCGGCGTGCCCTATCCGCCGCTGAATGAGAACGGCGCCATCATTGAACAGGAAGGTTGATTGTCAATAGGCATCGTACCTTGCCGTTTATTCTCTTACCCTTGTAAGACCTTTTTGTTGTTCTTAAGGGTGCCTTATCTTTAATTCAGCATGGCGCAAATTCTGCATGATTTAATAGGTTTAATAAACCCTTACATTCTTAAATTAAAGTTTTTTCGGATAGAATCAGGCTTTAGAACAATTAGTAAAACCGCAGACGGCATAAGGACCGCAAAGAAATAATTTCCTATCTCATTAAGTCCTTTGTTTACGGGGCATCTTACGATTACGGATTCTTTAGGGCAGATGTGTTATTACATGTATAAAATGGATCCGGGGAAATTGGGTAAAATAAAAAAGCCGCCTCTTTGAGGCGGCCTGGTTTGAAACCTGTTTTGATTTATTAGAGCTGGAAGCTTAGACGGGTAAACAGAAAACGTCCGTTAAAACCAAATTGCTGAGACCTTCTGGAATAGAGAAAACGTCCGCTGCTTTGGTTAGCCGGGATGTTTTTGTCCGGATAAGTGTCGAGCAGATTGTTGGCGCCAACGGTAATGTTCAGATTATCCGTCAGACGGTAACCGATACTGGCGTCAAAAATCCATTTGGCGCTGAACACCTGATGGTTACCGGGGTTGTTCGTGGCTTCTTCCACTTCACCAAAATAGACACCGCGCAGCATAATATTATAGTCGTTGGTGTTATAGGTTTCGGTGATGTTGATTTTGGTGCTGGGAACAGCGGCTTCCAGATAGATGCGGCTGGTTTCGTCAAAGTAGGTATCCAGTTTGTCGGACAGCAGTTCCGATGCATGGATATCACCCACTTGTTTGGTCTGACTAAACGTAGCCGCGATATTGCTTTGCAGATTGCTTGCGTCCGTTACATCCAAACGATGGGTGACTACAATGTCAATACCTTCCGTGCGGGTGTCGATGGCATTGGCAAAGAAAGCGGCGCCGGTAGCGTTTACGCTGGACAGCAATTGCTCAAGTTCGGCATCCTTGGCGGAAGCCGGATTGCCATTGTCATCATAAGCAGGTTTAAATGTACCTGTTTTTACAACGCGGTTTTGGATATCGATTCTGTAGAGGTCAACCGTGGCGGTTAAATCCATTTCGGGAATTTTACCCGTGATACCCAAAGTCAGGTTCTGGGAATCTTCTTCCTTCAGCTTGGGAATACCCAAAATTTTGGCAACCCGGCTGTTGTTGGAGAAGGTACCCACTTCGTTGGGAATACCATCCACAAACAGGGTGGATGTGGCATTAAAGTTGATCTGATGCAGAGAAGGCGCGCGGAAACCGGTGCTGTATGCGCCGCGGATGGAGTAGTTATCCATGATTTTGTAACGACCGGCAAACTTAAAGTTATTGGTGGAACCGAAATCGCTGTAATCTTCAAAACGATACGCTGCCTCGGCAAACAGGTCGTCGGTTAAATCCAGTTCAAAGTCGGTGTAAAAAGCCACGCTGTTGCGGTTGGCATCCACTTCGTTGGCCGGACGAAAACCGGGGAATACCTGAGCGCCACCGGGACGAACGGCACCGTTCGGGCCTCTAACAAGCAGGGAGTCCGGCGTGTTCGGCGTAACGATGTCGCCGTTTTTATCATACTTGGCGTAAGATCCTTCCTCACCGGCATGAATTTGATAGTTTTCATAGCGGTATTCGGCGCCAAACGCGATGTTTAAACCGGACATGATATCATCATAATAACGGGTTGCGTCAAAGTTGGCGGTGTTTTGCTGGAAGGAGAAACCACCGGAATTGTATGTAGTTTTGGTGCGGTCTTCCAGGGAAGCGTTCAGCGTGTTGCCAATAATAAAGGTGAAGCTGTTGCTGCCCCAGGTATTGCTGAAGTCCACATCCCAGCCGTACAATTTGCCTTTAATACCCATGGCAAGAGATTTATCAAAGATATGGGAATTGATTTGCGGCAGAAAACCGTTGGGATACACGCTGGTCACCGTCCGTTCCTGATAAGGCAAACGGTAAAAACCGGCAGAATTGCCGTGACGATAACTCAAGCCGCCAAAAGCGTAGAATTCGGAATTGCGGGAAATCGGCACGCCCATGTTCATGAAAGCCTGACCGGATTGCAGCGCTGCCTGACCGACGCGCATGTTGAAATCCTGACGGGTTAAGCCGCGGCGTTGCAGTTCACTTTCGGTGATATCATCGTTGGGATCACCGGTGTAATCCGGATTATTGTAGCCTTTAAAAATCGTGCCGGTGTATTCTTTCATGCGGTTGGTGTGGCCGCGGTCTTCATACATACCGGTAAAATTGATGAAACCACCATGATCTCCGATGGGCAGACCATAGTTAACGGAGAGAATTTTATCCATGCCGTCATAGGTTCCTTCGGATTCCTTGGAAAAGTAGGCGCCTGTGTTGGCGGTGGCGGTCAATGCGTTGGTTTGGTCTTTCAACACGATGTTGATCACACCGGCGATAGCATCGGAACCGTACTGGGCGGCGGCGCCGTCACGCAATACTTCGATGCGCTTGATCGCGGCGGAAGGAATGGCGTTCAGGTCGGTACCCACGTTACCGCGACCAAAAGTACCGTTAACATTCACCAGTGAGGTAGTGTGGCGGCGTTTACCGTTGATCAATACCAATACCTGATCCGGGCCCAAACCACGCAGGGAAGCGGGGTCGATATGGTCGGTACCATCGGAGATGGTTTGCGTATTGGAGGAGAACGAAGGCGCGGCGTAATTCAAAATCTGGTTAACCGTTACCTGAGGCGCCTGGGATACGAGTTGCTCGATATCCAATACATCCACCGGAACGGGTGTTTCGGTTTGGGTACGGGCTTTTTTACCACGGGAACCGAGAACAACAACCACATCGCCGAGTTCCACAACGGCTTCTTCGAGAGCAAAATTCACTTCGGTATTTTCACCGGCTTTAACCGTAACGGTTTTATCCATGCTTTTATAGCCGGTAAACGAAGCGCGCAGGGTGTAAGTGCCTTCTTCGAGAGTGATGAGAAATTCACCGTTTTCATCCGTGGCGGCGCCGGTAAAATGATCCAGCACTTCCACATTGGCCCCGGCCAGGGCTTCGCCGCTGTTGGCGTCAGTCACCGTACCGGCTACCTTGCCCGTGGCCGCCCAAAGGGGATTAACGGTAAAAATTAAAAATGTTGCGAATAAAAATATCCGCGATATGGTAGAAAATCTACTCATATGACCTCCTGTTAGGTGTTAGTGAAAAAAAGTTGCTGTTGTTATTAATTAAGGAAATTAAGCCCCGGTGGTTTTTGCGAAAGAGCTTAGGGTCGTGTAATGTCTAATAAATTAAGGCTTCGTAATTAAAAATCAAGGGGCTTGATGAGATTTTTATTTTGCCTTGCCGGGAATAATGCGTATATTAAAACCGACCGGTCGGTCAAGAAAATTTAAAATGGATTTTTTTCATACAATGGCACCTAAGATTGTCAATAAGGAAGAAAAAGCCCGGCAGATTCTTCTGGCGGCTATACGCGTATTCGCCCAAAACGGACTGGCGCGCACTAAAATGATCGATATTGCCCGCGCCGCCGGTGTGGGCAAGGGCACCATCTATGAATACTTCCGCACCAAGGATGATGTGATTGCTAGCGCTTACAGGTTTATTCTGGAAGATATGGAGAATATGTTCGCTGCCGTTTTGGCCGGGGATAACACGGCGGATATTCAACTGGAACGCCTTATTATGGTGTTCCTGGAACAATTTTCATCGGAACGTTCCGCGGAGTTGACGGTGATGATGGACTTTTGGGCCGAGGGCATACGCACCCGTGATGCCAATCTGGCCGAGATTGTGGATATGAAGGAGCTGTACAATCAATATCATCAGCGTCTGGTCGCCTTGTTGGAAAAAGGTGTCCGGGAAAATGTTTTTCATGTGCCCTATGCCGCCGCGCACGCCTCGCTCATCATGGCCGTTTTTGACGGCATTATGTTGCAATGGGTGCTCGACGCGGAAAGGTTGGATATGCCGGCCATCACCCGGAGGGCCATTGCCATACTCAGGGATGCCATACGTAAATAATAGAAAAGAGGGCCTATGCGTATTTTTATCTTGTTATTATCACTCATATACATGGCCGGGGCAACGGATGCCCGGGAGATTGTGAGAAAATCGGAAGACCTGTTGCGCTCCAAAAGCAGTATTTCCGTTTTACGCATGGAAATTGTAAAGCCCGACTGGAAACGTGAGATGCACATGAAAGTGTGGGCCATTGAGCCGGCCTACGCCATGGTATTGGTGACCGCACCGGCCCGGGATCGCGGAACCGTCACGCTCAAACGTGATAAAGAAGTCTGGAATTATCTGCCATCCGTCCGTCGTACCATTAAAATTCCTCCTTCCATGATGCTGCAAAGCTGGATGGGCTCGGATTTTACCAATGACGATCTTGTGCGGGAATCGTCCATCCTCGAAGATTACACCCATGCTCTGGACGGAAATGAAGAAATCGACGGCCGCCTCTGCCATCGCATAATCATGACGCCCCGACCCGATGCCGGTGTGGTGTGGGGCAAGGTGGTCATGTGGATCACGCAAAAAGGCTATATGCAGCTAAAAGTCCGTTTTTTTGATGAAGACGGGATAGCGGTGAAAGAGATGCGCGGCACGCAGATCAAATCCCTGGGCGGCCGGGTGTTGCCCACTTTATGGGAAATGACACCGACGGATAAACCGGGACAAAAGACGGTGATTGAGTACCTGGATATTCAATTTGACGCGCCGTTAAAACCCTCCTTCTTTTCCCGAAAAAATATGAAACGCATTCATCCGTAGAAAGATAAAGGAAAGTCGGGGTTGCCATGTTTTTTAAACTGGCCTGGAAAAATATCTGGCGAAACAAAAAACGCACCGTCATTCTGTCATCTTCGGTGTTGTTTGCCGTCTTTCTCGCCATTTTAATGCGCTCGGCACAACTGGGTTCGTATCGTTATATGATCGATTCCGCCGCCCGTCAGCAAACCGGTTATTTGCAGGTGCAGGACAGCGCCTATTTGGACCAGCGTTCGCTGGAATACGGTTTTGTGCCCGATAGTGTGTTGATGAGCCATTTGGAACAGACACCGCATGTGACCGTCCTGGCGCCGCGCCTGGTCACCTATGCCCTGTTGTCGTCGGATTCCGTTACGCGCGCGGTGGCCGTGACCGGCATTGACCCCCGAAGGGAAGAACGATTTACCCGCCTGGGACGCTGGCTGGAAAGCGGCGCCTATTTAACGCGTGAGGATGACGGCGCCCTTATCGGCAGCGGGCTGGCAACCCAACTGAATGTATCGGTTGAGGATTCCCTTGTTCTGTACGGAATGGGCTTATACGGTCAAACAGCAGCGGCCATGATAGCGGTAAAAGGGATTGTGGATATGCCGATCGCCGTTTTGAACAACCGCATGGTGTATATCAGTCTGGAAAACGCCCGTTTTGTCTTTGGCGCTCCGGGACGCGTTACATCCCTGGCCTTTTTAATAGATGAGCCGGAAGCGCTGGAAGTGGTTAAAAGTGATGTCAACCGGCTACTTCCCCCCGCGCTCAGGGTCGTGGACTGGAAGGAATTGATGCCGGAAATGCATCAATCCATCCAAATCGATAATGCCAGCGGTATCATCATGTTGGCTATACTGTATGTGGTTATAACCTTTGGCGTGTTAGGGGTGATTATGATGATGACCGCCGAACGAACGCGGGAATGGGGGGTGCTGTTGGCCGTGGGGATGCCCAAAAAACAGATGCAGATCGTCACTGTGCTGGAAAGCGTTATGATTACGCTGATTGGCGCCGTGTCAGGCGTGGTTGTCAGCATTCCGCTCATATATTGGTTGTCATTAAACCCCATACACATTACCGGTGAAATGGCCGTTTCATATGAAAAACTGGGCATCGAGCCTGTTTTTGCCTTCACGGCGCAGGCCGATATTTTCCTGGCGCAAACCTGGGTTGTCATCCTGATTGCCTTGCTTTGCGCCATCTATCCGTTAACCTACATCGCACGTTTGCGCGTAACACGTGCCTTAAGACAATAAGTACGGGGGAAAAATGCTTTTACAACTGGCCTGGCGGAATTTATGGCGTAACGGTAAACGCAGTGCGATAATTCTGATCAGCATCGCCCTGGGGTTAAGCGGCGGATTGTTTTCCGGCGCTGTGATGATGGGCATGGGTGAATCCATGATCCATTCGGCCATCAACCGCTACCTGGGCCATATCGAACTGCACGCGCCGGGATACCGCACGGATGCCCGTTTAAACCGCGCGATAAACAATTGGCATGATGTGGAAATGTTTTTATCCGGACAGAAAGAGCCGGTACGTGCCTCGTCGCGTACTTTGGTGGAAGGGATGGCCGCCTCGGCCGGCGCTTCGTTTGGCGTGCACATTGTTGGCGTGGAAGCCGCGGCGGAAACACTGGCCACCCGTATTACGGAAAAAATGCAGGAGGGAACCTTTCTGGGTAATCGTTACCGTCAACCGGTCGTTATCGGGCGTAAACTGGCGGAACGTTTAAAGCTTCATCTTAAATCCAGGTTGATACTCACTTTTCAGGATCGTAATGGCGACCTGACATACATGGCGGCGCGGATTAGCGGTATATTCAAAACCGAATCGTCCATGTTTGACGAATCGACCGTATATGTACCGCGCACCAGGCTGCAACAAATCTTAGGCGGGGAAGCACCGCTGATTCATGAAGTGGCCATCCGTCTGAAAAGCGGCGCCGCTGTAAAATCCTTTAAGGCGCGTTTAAAACAACAATTTCCCCGCCTGGATGTGACGGACTGGAAAGAGTTGGCCCCGGAACTGGCCTTTATGTCATCTTCCGTGGAATCCTTTACCTATCTTTTTGTGGCCATCATTATTTTTGCCCTGTTATTCGGCATTACCAACACCATGTTGATGGCTGTGGTGGAACGCACCCATGAACTGGGCATACTGATGGCCGTGGGGATGAAAAAATCACGCCTGTTTATCATGATTATACTGGAAAGTATTTTGTTATCCCTAACCGGCGGCTTGCTGGGCATGGGACTCGGTGCGATGATAATCGGCTGGTATAACACGCACGGCATCGATTTGTCCGCGTTTGCAACGGGATTGGAAACTTTTGGTTCCGGTTCCATACTTTACCCCTTTTTGCCCGGCTATATGTATGTGATGATGGGGGGCATGATTCTGGTGGCGGCGAACATCGCGGCCATCATGCCGGCATTAAAGGCCGCCCGATTACAGCCGGCCCGGGCGGTGCGTATCTATTAAACACATAAACAAAGGACAAACCATGGCGCTTATAGAAACCGAATCGGTAACAAAGATATACGACGGCCGGGGCGTGGTGCCCGTGCGCGCCTTAAACAAGGTCAGTCTGTGCTTTGAGCCCGGAGAGTTTTCGGCGATCGTCGGCCCTTCCGGGTCGGGTAAAACGACGCTGCTTAATGTGCTTGGCGGTTTGGATATGCCTGAAGAAGGACGGGTTGTTGTTGATGGTCAGGACCTGGGCCGCATGAAGGATGCGGATTTGGTGGAATTCCGGCTGCGGCATATTGGTTTCATCTTTCAGGCTTACAATCTGATTCCGGTGTTCACCGCGCGGGAAAATGTGGAATTTATCATGCTGTTACAGGGTGTGGATAAAGAAGAACGGCGGGAACGTGCCGTACAATTATTAAAGGAAGTCGGTTTGGGGGATCGGGTTGATAACCGCCCCAATCAACTTTCCGGCGGTCAGCAACAGCGGGTGGCCGTGGCGCGGGCCCTGGCTTCCCGGCCGCGTTTTGTACTGGCCGATGAGCCCACGGCAAACCTGGACTCGGTCTCGGCGGAAGCGTTGCTGGACCTGATGGAGCAAATGAATGAAAAGTATGGCATGACATTTATTTTTTCCACCCATGACGCACGGGTGATTAAACGCGCCAGGCGGGTGATTACCCTGCAGGATGGCCAGGTAAAACAATAATGCGTCTAATCTTTCTGTTGTTGGGAATCAACGCCTTTTATAGTCTTGCCGCACAGGATGTGGAAACGGGGGGCTATGTCAAAAGTCTGAGCGGTTATATGCGCCATTTACCTTATGGGGTGACGGGAAGCGGTTATCAGGAGATACAGGGGCGCCTCAATTTTACCGGATATTGGCTGGAGAATAATAGCTTCACGGTAGAAACACGCCTGCGTGCCATGCACAGTTCGTTGCTGGAAAAATGGCCCGGATATAAGGAGTCCTTGATAACAACTTATCCCTATCTGGATTTGGGCCGGGCTTTATACCAATCCGATAAAGCGTATGTCTATCTCCAGCCGGATCGATTGTTTTGGAATTACGACGCCGAAAACTGGCAGCTTACCCTTGGCCGGCAGCGCGTGGCCTGGGGAACGTCTCTGGTCTGGAATATCACCGATCTTTTTAATCCCCAATCCGTGCTCGCCTTTGATTATGAGGAACGACCGGGTAGTGATGTGCTGCGTTTCCAGTATTTTACCGGAGTGACCTCATCCGTGGAAGTGGTCTGGCAGCCCGCGCCCAAAAAAGATCAACGCATTCTGGCCGTCAAAATGCTGTGGAGCGCGGGGGCGTATGATGTGCATGTGCTCGCGGCCTGGCAACGTTCCCTGCCGGTGCTGGGGGCGGCTTTCAGCGGTTCATTACTGGACGGTGGCCTGCGCGGGGAATTTAAATGGACACCGCCACCGGAAAAAGACAAACGGGTGTTTTGGAATGTTTTACCGGAAGAACCGTTGTCAGACGGTAAACATAACGACTGGCAATGGGTCCTTTCCTATGATTATATGTTTCCCAACAACATGTACCTACACGCGGAAGCCTTGTACAATCACCTCGGCGTGCGTGCAAACAGTCTGTTTTATGCAGATCGCGCGCGGGACATCGGCATGTTAAACGCTTCGCGATGTTCCCTTTTTGCCGAATGGAGCTGGCAATGGCACCCGTTGTCTCGTGTGGCTCTGTTGACAATAAAAGACCCCGACGACGGTTCCGCGGTATGGATGGCCACATTCAATTGGTCCATGGCCGCCAACTGGGACCTGGACACCATTGCGCTGATCGGCCGGGGGCCAGACACCGGCCGTTACAGGTCATTGGGCGAAAGTTTGTATTTACGCATAAAATACACGTTCTAAACACATGTGCGCCGCTTAATAAATAGATGGTCATATAAAACCATGGTCGTTTTCCGCTTAATATTTTTGTAGATTAGCCAGCTCGGATCAATAAATTGCATATGAGCAACAGGGGCCTTGATAAAGGTCCCTAAACGCCCGTAATATCTTTGTTTAATTTGAAAAATAGTCGCCTGCCGGATTAACCCTTCGGTACTAAATTTCGAAATAAAAACAGGCAAAAGTGTTGAATTGGTTTAAAAAGCAAGATGGATTTGCTATATTTGCTTATCTTTGTCAATGTGAATATTTATAAAAGGAATTTTTATGCGGAATAAAATCGATGCGATTGATGTTACCATTTTGGAGATTTTGCAAAAACAGGCACGAACAAAACGCAATGAAATCGCTGAAATTGTCGGGTTGTCTTTGCCTTCAGTAAGCGAGCGGATAAGCAAACTTAAGGAAAACGGATATATAGCCGGATTTCATACTCATCTGGAACCCCGCAGGCTGGGTTTGAATGTCACCGCATTTATTTTTGTTAATACCGATTTATCCGAGGAAGCCAATGAAATATCCCGTAATGCCCGGGAACATCCGTTTGTTCAGGAATGCCATTCCATCACCGGGGCCGGCTCGCATATTATGAAAGTACGCGTGCGGGATATTAAACATTTGGACGATTTTTTGGGTGTGGTGCGCGGCTGGCCGGGTGTGAAAAACACGCAAACCAATATTGTACTTTCCACCGCCAAGGAAACCATGGATGTGCCCGTCAGGGAAATTGTTGAACTTTAGAAAATAAAATCAGGATGCCTGACAAGACCTGGAGGAGTTTATGGAATGGTATGATGCCATAATGATACGTAATTTTGTTTATGCTTTTTTTGGTGTATTAATCGGTATTATTTCCGCCCTGGGTACATATAAGTTGTTTAATTCCACCACGCGCTTTGATATCCCCAATGAACTGGAAAAAGGCAATCTGGCTGTGGGCATGGTGGTCGGTGGAATATTTATCATGATCGGTTTGATTGTCGGATTGATCATCGGGATGAGCCTCAACTGATGCGTCCGTTCCTTTTGTTATTCGGGTTAAATTTTTTCCTTTTAATGGTGGGATGCAGCGCCCCGCAGGATGATTCCGTCGCCATGCGGGGGGCAGACGATTCCCTGATAGTCCGGATTCAAAAAAAAATTGAAGAAAAACAGGAATTGGCGCGGCTGCGCATGGAATTATTGAACAGTCCCGTGGGGCGTTCCATAAAAAAATACAAACCGATTATCAAAAAATACGCCAAGCGTTATGGTTTCGATTGGCGGCTCATCGCGGCGCAGATTGTACAGGAGTCGGGTTTCCGCGAGCGGGCACGCAGCCGGGTGGGCGCCCGCGGTCTTATGCAGATTATGCCCTATACCGCCCGTGAAATCAGCCGGGAGCTGGATATCCAGTATATCATGAAGAACCCGCGGGAAAACATTACGGCGGGGATTTATCATTTAAGTAAGCAAATGAAATACTTCCGGGATGCCCGTTTTCCGGACAGGGCCCGCCTGGCGCTGGCCAGTTACAATGCCGGCGCGGGGCGTGTGTTCGATGCACAGGATATCGCCGCTTATTTTCATCAACCCACCAATCAATGGCCCGTGGTTAAGCCTTATCTGACCATGCTGAAACGCAGTGATTGGGAATTGCACCTGCAGGTATGGCCGGAAGGCGTGCCGCGCCACGGTTATTTTTACGGATTTCGCGAAACTCTGAACTATGTCTCCGGTATCTGGGCGCGTTATCAGTTGTATAAAAAAATCTTATAATAGATTTGTGGTAATATCAATACGTCAGAGCACCCTGAATTCCGGTTACGGTTAATTTACCATTTGTGATTATTGTCATTTTGTTTGTAACGCTATAAATAGATATTTTATCAATATTTAACAATTTTAATGGTTGGGGTAACATTATGCGCAGTATGAGCGTGATCCGTGTCTTTTTTTATGGAATGCTCAGTTTGATGTTCATTCAGGGATTGATAGTACCGCAAGAGGCAACGGCGGCTTCGGTTTGGGTAGCCGTGGATGGGGATGATCAGTCCGGAAATGGCACATCTGCCACGCCCTATCGAACCATTAGCTTTGCCCTGGGATTTGTCGGTGCCGGTGATACCCTGCAGATAAAAGGAGGCGTTTACTCGGAAAGTATTTTAATTGAAAACAAACCGGCCTTTGTTTTCCGCGGTGCTTCAGCGGTTGATACCGTTTATATCATCAGCAATCAGACCGGTCCGGTTATAACCTATCGGCCGGGTGCCGCTTCCGCCGGACGGGCCATGGTTTTTGAAAATCTGGTATTGTCTCATTCGGATGTTAGTATAACGGGCGTGGGCATGCTGGTGGATCAGGCCACGCCGATACTGAGAAATATTGTTTTCCGTGATAATGCCAATGATGCGCCCGGCGGCGGTCTTCAGATCAATAATAATTCCCTTAACCGCCCCTTAATAGAAAACTGTCGGTTCACAAACAACAACGCGCCACAAGGTGCCGGTTTATACAGTCTCAGCGCTTTGGAGATGCGTTATACGCAATTTCGTAATAATACGGCAGGCGTGTCGGGTGGCGCGGCCTATTTTGAAAAATCCGCCGGACTTAAAATTTACAATAATCATTTTTATAACAATGTGGCCGACAGCGGCGGCGCGGTGTATGTTTCCGCGAAAGGAACTCTGGGCATCAATCAGAATATCTTTACGGCCAATTTTTTTACCAATAACAAATCCAATAAATCCGGCGGGGCCCTGTACTATACCGGCAAAGATGTGATTTCCTCCGTTGTTGAAAGCAACACCTTTGCCGAAAACCATTCCGATGTGGATGCCGGCGCCATTTATGTTAAGAACACTTCGGCCATTCTGTTTAAGGAAAACACCATTGTTTCCAATACTTCCCAGGGCGACGGGGGGGCATTCTACTTTAAAAATGTAACTCAAAATACCGTCAACCTTTGGTCTAATTCCATTACCTCCAATAAGGCCATGGGGCGCGGCGGCGCCATTTATGTGGATAATGTGGATCAGTTATCCGTTGGCGACGCTTATTCCCAAAGGAATAATTTATTCCATAACCGGGATGCCTCCCAGATTAACAATATCACATCCCGAACCGCCATCAGTACCTTAAGCCTGGCGCATAATTACTGGGGCACCACAGACCCCTCATCCATAATCAATACCCTGGATATACCATCCATAAATACCTCCTGGAACACATTTGATACAACACCGGCGGATACGCGTATCAAGCTAAGCGACGTTTCATCAAAAATCTGGTTTCCGGACGGCTATCTGGATTACAGTCTGGCAGGGCAGGGGGCAGGCATTACACCCGCCGCGGACAGCACCGTTATCATCCAAACCTATCCGGATACCTCGTTTAACGTGGAAGGCGCCGATTTGACTTTGCCCAAAATGTATAATTTTAACTGGCAGACTAATCTTTTGCCACAGGTTCCGGGACGATTGACCTTTATTTTAGACAGCGCGGAACTCAATTACCTCGGCAACCCTTTTCCATCCGCGATTAAAGCGTTTCATTACTCCGGCGGTCAGTGGAATATGCTGGAAACCACGGTCTCCGATCAGGGCAAAATTATACAGGTAAATTACAGCGACGCGCAACAAACAACGTTTACCGTTGGCGTGGTTAACGGCGGCGTTAACGCCCGGCTGTATGTGCTGCCCCGTCCGGAAGCGACGCAGGTAAGCAACCGGCCGCTTGTTTCCGTTCAATTTCAGGATACGTTAAACTTAAACAGTATTAATAACACAACCGTTCGTCTCTACGGTTCCTTATCCGGTGTCCATGCGGCTCAGTTAGATTTTGATCAGGCAACCCATACGCTTTATATGCAACCGGATGTGGCTTTCCTGTCCGGTGAAGATGTCCGC
Source organism: Calditrichota bacterium (assembly GCA_003696775.1). Taxonomy (GTDB): domain Bacteria; phylum Calditrichota; class Calditrichia; order Calditrichales; family J004; genus J004. The sequence goes on along the minus strand of RFFS01000128.1, from coordinate 12,892 downwards.
GTAACCCTGACCAATCAGCTTCAGTTAAAAGACGGTAGCCCGTTTGAAGGCTATTCATGGCATTTTCGGGTTGCCGCCTTGCGGGGTTCTGCCAGTCTCATTACTACCGGTAACGGTTCCATGTTTGCTTCGGGTAATGAAAATTTAAAATCGATGTTCGTGGATTTTAACGGGGACGGCATACCGGAATGGGTGCAACTGACGGCGGGGAATCTGAATGTGCTGGCCTATGTTGACGGCGCTTATCAGCTTTTGCATCAGCAGAGCATCAACGGATATGTGACGATGGCGCCGGCCGATGTGGATAATGACGGCCGGCCCGAAATCGTTTTATTCGACGATATATCCATTGTTATTCAACCATACAGCATCACCGATGGCTTTGGCGCCGTAACGAATCTAAATGTGAACACGGGTGCTCTTTTGCAAGACGCCCGCGTAGTGGATTTAAACAATGACGGGGTCATGGATATGGCTCTGCTGAGAGATTACGGAACCAGTTACAGTGTGGATGTTTATCCCGGACAGTTGGCGACCGGTTACAGTCTGGCCAATCCCATTACGAACTTCATAAGCGGTTTCCCGTCCTGGCTGGAAGTTATCGATACCAACGATGACGGCCTGCCGGATTTGTTGATTAACAATGTGTCCACCGCCTCGTCGGTTTCCTATCTTATAAATAACAACGGCAGCTTTTCCTTAAGCGAAACCAGCATCGAATATTTTGAAATGCAAAGCCATTTGCTTGTAAGCAATGTATGGCAGGCCGGTGGTACGGATGAAAAAGAGGAGGTTTTGGTAAGCGGGACGACAGCGGTATTGAAAAACGGTGTCCCGGAAAGACTGGATGTGTATGAACGTGGGGTGGATAATATCCTGAATATCGTTGCCACACAACCGTTTAATAACCTGATTGACGATCTTCAATCCGCCGATATCAACTCGGATGGTTATCCCGATATTCTGGTTCTAACCGTGGATTCGACCTTAAATGTCTGGTATAGTGAAGCAGGTACATTGGGAACACAGGTTCAACAGATAGATGTGGGCTTTGGCGCGAATAATCTGGTTGTGGCCGATTATGACGGCGACGGTGATGAAGATGTGTTGGTTTCCGGGCCGGACAACAGCACCTTAAGCTGGCAGATTTTGGAAAATCAGACCCGCGCTCCCCGCGCCTGGTGGGTAGATGCCGGTGAACCGAATGGCAATGGAGACGGTTCGATGGCGGCTCCCTTTCAAACCATACACGAAGCCGTGCAACACAGTTTTGAAGGCGACTCCATTTATGTACGCGGCGGCACGCCCTATCGGGAAATGGTTTCGGTTGCCGGTGCCATCGGTTTGTATGCCTGGGATACTGCCCGGGTAGAATTGCTGCCTGATCAAAACAATCCATTTGCCACCGCTCAAATTAAGGTGCAAAACGGCGCCAGAGTTACATTGCAAGACTTCCGGATGGATAATGATCTGGCCCTCTCCGGTTTGAATGGTCTGGAAGCGTTATCCATCGATTCGCTAATTGTGGATAATATGGATATAACCGGATATGATACCGGTATGCGCATGCAAAACAGCGTTGCGCGCATGAACGGCATTCATCTTGAAAACAATAACTTTGGGATGCAGGCGGATTCACTGAATCTGACCTTGGTCCGGGCTACCGTTGCCGGTTCGCAAAACAGCGGGTTGAAATTCCAAAATTCGGATATCGATTTGCAAGAAGTGGATATCCTGAATAACGCGCAGAACGGCACGGTTACCGATGGAGGGTTATGGCTGGAAAACGGTTCGTCGGCGCTTTTGAATACGGTACGTGTAATCTCCAATCGTAAAGTTAATATTCGTCTGAAGTCTTCGGCTCTCGAAGGCCGGTTCCTATATATAGGTGAAAGCGGCGCCGGAGAGAACGGGCTATTGGCAACAGGTGCTTCGGAAGTGACATTGACCAACAGTGTGGTTGCCGATAACGCGGACACGGGACTGAAATTAAGCAACAGCAGCGGTACCCTCCTCAATTGTGTTTTTACCGGCAATGATTCCCTGGGTACAAATGGCGGCGGCGCGGTTATCCTGTTGAACAATAGTGACGGGAACATACGTAATACCATATTTATCCGTAACAACCTTGCGATTGATGCCACCAATGGCAGCGCCACAATCCGTTATAACGATTTTTATGCTAATAATCAGGATGTCGTCGGCGCCACGCCGGGCGTGGGTAATCTGCAGGTCGATCCGCTGTTCGTGTCGGAATATAATCCGTTGGGTGCTACCCATTTTGACACTTTTGGAAAATTTAAACTGGCGCCCGGATCGGCGTTGCTGGATCAGGGCGTGCCCTCGATTCAAAATGAAGGCACCCTGTCGCGATCCGATATCGGTTTGTATGGTAACCTCGCTTTCCCCTGGATGGTGGCCGATTTGCCGCAACTCAACCTGACTCAGGGGGACTCCAGTGTTACACTGACCTGGGACGCGCCTTCCGGTGAGGCTGACGCCTTATGGGCCGGTCAGGTTGTATTGCGCTCTACGGAAACCGCGTTCACACCGGATACTTCCCATATCGTTGCCGTTATCCATAAGGATAGCCTGAGTTATACCGATCGTAACATGGTCTTTGGTCAGGATTATCACTACCGTCTGGCTTTTCTGGATACTCTGGGCGCCACAATGGGTTATTCCCCGGCCATAAGCGGCAGGATAGATTTTGGCGCGTTTGCGATACCCAATGCCAACGTAAATGTGCAACTGGGGCAGGGCGATACGCTGTTGCGTCCCTTAACCGTTCGTAACACCGGGACGGTTCCGGTTACCTTAACCGCCACGCAACCGGATGTTGCCTGGTTAACCATAACGCCCGATACCTTAGCCCTGGATGTGGCCGAAACCGCGGCCTTTCAATTGCGGTTTGACGCCTCCGGACTGGCAAAAGATTCACTTTACAGCACGGAAGTGAGTCTCCAAATCCGTGATGATGCCCTTTCCCTTCAAACCGTGCCGGTGCGCATGCTGGTTTCTTATCGGGATTTAATGCGTCCCCGCACGTTGCTCACCGGTCAATACCCGGATACATTATTTCAATCGGGAATCACCATTGCCTTCAGCGGAGACGATACCAGCAACAGCTCCATCGGCACCCCGTCCCGTTTGCTGCGTTACGCCTATGCCCTGATGCGCAACGGCAAGGAAGAAGTGGCCCGTGATACCACGGAAAATCAATACGTTTCTTTTTACAACCTGAGCGCCGGTATTTATCAGTTCCAGGTGGCCGCCATCGATACGGCTGATAACGGCGGTTTGGGTATCAACGATCAAAAATTAACTTTTATTGTTGTGCCGCGCCCCTTTATTATTCGCGCCAAACGTTGGCAGTTGGTAAGCGTGCCATTCCGTATTACAGCGGACAGTGATCTTGATACAGACGCTCTGCTTGCGGTAAAGCATTGGAATGAAACAAAGTATATCGATGTGGCACCGGATTCGCTCCGGCCCGGGAACAGTTATTGGGTCGTAAGCAACAAGCGCATGGTTGCCCATCCGGATGATTATGAAAAATTTTCGGTTGACACTTCCCTGACACTCTCCCTGAATGAAGGCTGGAACATGATAGGCAGCGCGTGGGACTGGGATATCTCCTTGAACGATTTCCGCTTTTTAAACGGTACGCAAACCCTTGATTTTAATCAGGCGGTCTCCGATTCTCTGATTAACGGTACCTTGTTCTATTTTAATAATAAGTCGAAAGAAACCGAACCTTACCTGACCCTTCAAAATGAAAGTCTTGAAAGACATAACGGCTACTGGCTCTACGCCTACCGCGCCAATAAATTATCCGTCTCACCCACCCCCTATACCGGCGTGGAAACGGAAAATCTGGGTAAAAGCGCCGAGCAGCTTGTTACGGAAAATGACGCAGTGTTGGAGTTGCAGGCGCAATCCGGGGCGGAAACATCCCATATATATTTAAGCGTGCTGGATGATGCGAACCGTTTCCCATTTATATATCGCGGCGCCATCGAACCGCCGGCGGTGGAAAAACATCTGCATGTTTTTACCCGTAAACAGGGGCTGAATCATGTTTCCGATTATATCAACAGTCGTCATCTGGACAGCACACAGGTGTGGGATGTGATGCTGGAACCGTCGGATGCCACCGGTGAAATCAACCTGCTTTGGAATCTGTATCGAAAAGGTGAAGCCATACATTATTATATTTACCATCTGGAAACCGGCGAATGGTTTAATGTTTCCAGGCGTACGGATTATACGATTGCTCCCACGGGCAAAACACAGCATTTTAAAATTTACGCCACACGGGATGCCTCTTTCGCGCCCCGGGTATTGCCCACGCGTTTCAGTTTGGGACAAAACTATCCGAACCCTTTTAATCCCACTACAACCATACGGATTGATGTGCCGTTTTTCGCCGATAAAACCCGGGCGCGTCTCGTGGTATATGATATTCTGGGACGGGAAGTTAAAGAACTCTTTTCCGGGTTGTTGACCAGCGGTAATATGGTATTGACCTGGGACGGGAAAAACGGATCAGGCAAACAAGTGGCCAGTGGAATTTATTTTTATCGTTTTGAAGCCGAAGATTTCATAGCTTCTAAAAAGATGATCTTAATTAGATAGAGGTATATTTATGCAACGGGTCTATTCAGTCTTTGCTATATTGTTAATGTGTGTGTCCCTGGCCTACAGTTGGGAAAGCACCGCGCGGGTAAAATTTATGCTGGGCAAGGTGGAGCGCCAGCAGAAAAATAAAACCCAATGGGATAAGTTGCGACTGAATAGTTCCATTTACAGCGGTGATCGTATCCGCACGGCGGGAAATGCCCGTGTGGAAATAGAAATGCCCGACAAAACGGTCATTCGCATCGATCAAAACAGCATCTTTGATATCAAAGAGATAAAAACCGACAAGGATGACGGTGAAGATAAAATGAGCTTTTCCGTCTGGGCCGGGAATATCTGGGCTAAATTTAAAAAAATTGTCAGCGATCGTCAGGTGCGCCGCATCGAATCGCCCAGCGCGGTTGTGGCTATCCGCGGTACCACTTTAGAGGTGAATGTGGATAAGGCGCAAACCACGCGGGTAAGTGTTATCGAAGGTAAAGTGGCCGTAACTTCCAAGGACGCCAAGGGAGAAGTACTGGTGGGCAGCAGTCAGCAAACCATCGTTAAAAAAGGGCAGCCGCCACAAAAACCCACACCCATGTCCTCCACGGGCACGGCTTCCGGTGCGTCCGGTTCTCTCAGTTTAAAAATTGACCGGCCGCCCTTACAAATCACGGACCCCTCGCTGGTGAGCGGTGGCTTGCATATTACAGGTAAAACCGTGCCCGGCGCCAGTGTGTTCGCCAACGGCACACCGTTGAATGTGGATGCCAATGGGCGTATCAGCGGGCGTTTATCCGTTGTGGAAGGCGCGAATAAGTTTAATGTCAAAGCTACCTACCAGGGACAAAGCGCCTCGCAAAAAATTGCGGTTTATGTGAATACCAAAAAACCACATATCCGTTTTTCCACCCCCCTGGTGGCGGGTTTTGTCAATAAACGCGGCTATAGCCTCAGCGGCGCCGTGTTTGACGAGACGCCCCTCGATAAGATTCGGGTCACCATTAACGGTGACGAGGTAGCCAATGTGCGAGGACGGGGTAGTTTTAACAAAACCGTCATTTTGCAGGAAGGGGCCAATACCATTCGGATAGTGGCGCAGGATTTATCAAAAAACAGCTCTGAAAAAACAGAGCAGATATTTTTGGACACCGTTAAACCGGTCATCACCGTTACGGAGCCGGCGCAGCCCAATTTTATCCGTTTGGAACCGCCCCGGCCGCCGCTGCAACAAAGAGGCGATAACCGTTTTGTTCAAATTGTCCGTGGAGTAATCATCGATCCGGCCCCCTCGTCAGGTTTGAAACGTCTTGTGGTTAATGGTAAAGAAATCAAACCAAACTCCGATGGTAGTTTTGAAGCCGAAATTATATTAAAGCGCGGTGAAAACCGTCTGATTATTCTGGTGGAAGACCTGGCGGGTAATATTGCCCGTGATGCAAACCGTAGAATTATAGTGCGATAGAGAAACATGCGTAACATTATTTTTATTTTGATGGCGACGGTATCGGTCTTATGGGCACAAAAGATCGATATCTCCGGACGGATTTCACTTAATGCCCTCAACACGCAATATGATGAAACCTCACAAATAAAGCCCGATTCCGTTTCGGATGAAACGTACGGCAAAACAACGCTTATCCCCGGGTTGAGTCAAAACCTGAATCTGGCCCTGTTTGCCCGGACTTCCACGCTGGATATCAGTCTGTTGGGCGATATCCGAAATAACCGCTGGAACGTGTTGAGCTTAAGCAATCAAAATACCATAGACCGCCTGAGTCTGGCGGTACGTTTCGGTAACCATGAAATTACCCTCGGCGATTTTTATGTAAGCGGCAGCGATCTGTTTATGCAAAGCCGTGAAATGCGCGGCGGACGCGCGGTGTTTAAATTCAACCGGATATGGTCATCACGATCTTTTATGGAAGTATCCGTATTGGGCGGACTGGCGCAAAAGAAGCTGGCTATTGGTGATCGGGCTGTCGGGCTCTATAAACAATTTGAAACCAGTGGTGTCTATCGCCGTTTTCTGGCCGGCGGTGATTTTCGTCTGGGCGAGTCGGGCAATTTTGATGTAGGGCTGCACTATCTGTTTGCCCGGGATGATTCCTCTTCCATAAAGGCCGATGCGAATAGTGATGACGCTCTGAACGCGCCGTTGCAAAACCACAACGCCGGATTGGATTTTAACTGGTTGCTTTGGAAAAAACGCCTTAAACTTTTTGGCGAGGGCTTTTTTAGCAAAAAAGATACCATATCCGCGGGTGACGCCAGGGATTACAGTCTGCGCGGTGGGTTTGACCTGCGTTACGAGTCTTTTAAGCTGGTGGCCTTTTATCAACGTCTCGGGTACAACTTTTATAGCGCCGGTTATCCATTTCTGCTTAACGACCGCAATGGATTTAAAATTGAAACCGCCTATCGTTTCCCCAAATATGTTGTATTGGCCATGGATGGTGAACAGTATGCCAACAACCTGATCAAAGATGAAAACATACCCACCACTCGTACACGTCTGGCAAATCTAAACGTTACGACATTCATTCGCAAAGGACCGGAAGTTACCCTGGGAGTAGGGTATCGGGATGATATCAGTAATTCCGTTTTTGATGCCGATAACAACGAAACCAAAACCAATAAGGTATCCAAAAAAATGGAAGGGCGTGTATCCCAGGATATCGGTTTTAATCGATATTCACTTAGCGCCATATATCTCGATTTGGACGATAAAAGTAAAATCACCGGCAGCGATCCGCTGGGGACGGCGCAACTCATCGGTTCGTTTAATATCTATACCCGCCCCACCAACAATTTCTTCATATCCGGCGGCCTGGTGTATAGCCGTCTTAAACTGACAGACGGTAAGGATAATGTCAACTATTATCTCTATGAAAGTCATCGTTGGGACATCATACCGCTTAAACTGGTATTCGAAAGCAACATAACGGCTACCAAAAACGACGCCGAAGGGGGCGGGAATGAAGATTTGCTCAGTAACTATTGGCAAATAGCCGGTCAGATGTCTTTTGAATATTTCTTTGTTCCGGGATTTTCCGCCAAATTGATTGCCGGCATCAATCAAAGGCAAATGAGCTATACCGTGGATGAAGCGCTCAAAATACTTGAAGAGCCGGATACCGATCCCACCTTTTTTAATGGCAATGAGTCCTATAATGCGCTAATTTACGGGCTTGAATTTAACTGGATGTTTTAACCCCTTATATTAGATTTCTAAATGTACAATGGTGTTGATTTCTTTCATCTGAGTGATCTGTTCTCGGAAGAGGAAAAAATGATCGTTCAGACCGTTCGTCAGTTTGTTGACGAACAATTTTTACCTGTCGTTGTCCCTCATCACCGAGCGGGCACGTTTCCCATGGAATTGATTCCCCGATTAGGCGAACTCGGCGCTCTGGGCGTTACCATTCCCGAACAATACGGCGGGCCGGGGCTCAGTCATTTTGTTTACGGGCTGGTGATGCAGGAATTGGAACGTGGCGACAGCGGACTGCGATCGTTTGCTTCCGTGCAGGGCAGTCTTGTTATGTTTCCCATATTCAGCTACGGTTCGGAAGAACAAAAAAGAAAATGGTTGCCTGTGCTGGCTTCCGGAGAAAAAATAGGTTGCTTTGGCCTGACGGAACCGGATTTCGGCTCGAATCCCGGAGGGATGCTCACCCGGGCCCGGAAAGATGGTGACCAATGGGTCATCAACGGCAGCAAGATGTGGATCACCAACGGATCCATTGCCGATGTGGCCGTGGTATGGGCCCAAACGGAAGAGGGTGTGCAGGGCTTTTTGGTGGAAAAGGGCATGCCGGGATTTGAAGCGCGCACCATGGAAGGTAAGTTTTCGTTGCGCGCCAGCGTTACGGCGGAACTCAGCCTCCAGGACTGTGTGGTGCCGGAGAGCAACCGATTGCCGGGCGTGAAGGGCTTGCGTGGTCCGCTCTCCTGCCTTAACGAAGCGCGCTATGGCATAGCATGGGGGGCCATCGGCGCCGCGTCAGCCTGTTATGATGAAGCATTGGCTTATGCCAGGGAACGCGTACAGTTCGACAGGCCCATCGCGGGTTTTCAGCTCACCCAGCATAAACTGGTGGAGATGCTCACGGAAATAACCAAAGCCCAGACGTTGATATATCAACTGGGACGCATGAAAGACAACGGAAAGGCACGGCATTATCATGTATCCATGGCCAAACGGAACAATGTGGCCATGGCTCTGGATGTGGCCCGATCGGCGCGTACGATTTTAGCCGCCAATGGCATTTCCGATGAATATCAAACCATACGCCATATGTTGAATCTTGAATCCGTGTTGACCTATGAAGGTACCCACGAAATTCATACGCTCATAATTGGCCAGGAAATAACCGGCGAGAACGCATTTAAATGATAAGCCAGCCGTATAATATTTTATTGGTGGAAGATGAACGGGTCACGCGTAAGGCCATCTGCCGGACTTTTGACAAGTATCATTTTACCTACACGGAATCCGAAACGGTAAAAGAAGCCACGCAATATCTGAAAAGCCATTCCTTTGACGTGGTCATCAGCGATGTGCGTTTGCCGGACGGTACCGGACTTGAAATATTGGAAATGACCCGTCAATTATTGCTGGATGTCCCTTTTGTGGTGATCACGGCATCCGGAGATAAAAAACTGTTGCAGGAAGCTCTAAACAAAGGCGCCAGCGATTTTCTTTCCAAGCCCTTTAACCTCAGTAATCTGCCCACCATCATTACCCGAAATGTGGAACGGCGCCGCATGCAAATTCAGAATGCCCGTAAAAACACAACGGTATTGTTAAAAACCATCAAAGCACTGATTTCCGCACTGGAAGCCAAAGATAAATATACCTCCGGCCATTCCATTCGTGTGGCTCATTACGCCCAGTTGATGGCCCGGGAATTGAAACTGGATGAACAACAGCGGTTTACCCTGCAACTTGCCTCCGTGTTGCATGATATTGGAAAAATCGGCCTGCCCGATGCGATCCTCAATAAAAAAAGCAGCTTGCTCGCTTCGGAATATCACGAAGCCAAGGAGCATGTGATTATAGGCAGTAAAATCGTGGGTAACATTGATGAACTCAATGATGTGGCCGCCATTATACGTCATCATCATGAACGCTGGGATGGTCAGGGCTACCCCGATAATTTACAGGGTGAGGCGATACCGTATCTGGCGCGCGTACTCACCATTGTGGATTCCTTTGAAGCCATTGTTTCGCGCCGGCAATATGCGGAAGCCCGTTCGCATGAAAATGCCATCCGTGAGATAGAAAAAAACGCCGGGAGTCAGTTCGACCCGGCATTGGTGGATATTTTTTTGAAAATCGCCCGTAAACCTGAATTTTTGAATGTATCCGATGAATTCTCGGCCATAGAATTTTAAGGTGATTTGTGATATACCGAACAATGGAATAAGCCGTTCGGTTTTATACTTCTATTATATACTGCTGTCCCGGCCGAAAAAGATAAAAAAGTATCCCCCTCATAACAGAAAGGAGGTGCCGCCCGAAAAAGACGACTTTTGACCTTTCACTCATTTTTTATGTTAGGAGATATGTATGAATCGTACCATTTTATCTGTTTTAATTATCGCATTGTTCACATCGTTTTCCTTTGCCTCCGGGTTAAAATCGAAAACGGTGGCCTATAATACGGAAGCACCGAATTTCGCCGGGTGGAATACCCATGAAATCGTTGTCAAGTTTAACGACGATATGGTCAATCGTATTGTCGGTAATGCACTTTCCGCCAGAGGAATAACCGGCATTCCTGCCCTGGATGCCTTAAACCGTCAATATGGTGTTAAAGTACTTTTACAGAAGTATCCGCAATTGCAGCCCCGTGTTTATCAGGGACGCGTTATAGACCCGCGCGGCTGGTTCCGTGTTTCGTTCAAAGGTGAAATCGACGCCGAAAAAGTGGCGCGTGCCTATAAAAGCCTGCATGGCGTGATCGATGCCCAGCCCATAGGTATTCATCGTATTTACGCGTCGGTAAACGATCCCAAATTCGCGGATCAATGGCATCTGAATCAGTCCAATGACGCCGATGTGGATGCCCCGGAAGCCTGGGATATTCAAAACGGCAGCACGCAAATTATTGTGGCCGATATGGATACCGGTGTACGTTATTTTCACAAAGACCTCGGCGGCGCCAACGCTTCCTATGATACGCCAGAAAATTCCGCCGGTAATATGTGGATAAACGAGGCCGAGAAAAACGGCGTGGACGGTGTGGATGATGATGGTAACGGTTATGTGGATGACTGGATCGGCTGGGATTTTGTTGATAATCAGAACGGATATGGCAACGAAGATGACGATGTGCCCGATAACGATCCGCGCGATTTTAACGGACACGGCACGCATGTGGCCGGTTTGCTCAGCGCCATCAACAATAATGGCTATGCCGTATCTTCCGTGGCCGGCGGCCGGTTAAACGGCTCTCAGGCTGCGAATGGCAACGGGGTTAAGATCATGGCCCTGCGCATCGGTTGGTCGGGACTGTTTTTTATTTTTGAAGTAGGCTATATCGATATGGGCCACGCCGCGGACGCTTTTTACTACGCCGCAAACAACGGCGCCCGGATCGCATCCTGTAGCTGGGGTTCTTCCAACTCCGGCGGTTTGGGTGACGCCATCGATTATTTTGTAGCCGGTGGCGGCCTGGTATTTAAAGCCGCCGGTAACGACGACAATGAGCAATCCGATTATATGCTCGATCGTTCCGATGTGATTGGTGTTGCCTCCACCGATCAGAATGATGTGAAGTCCGACTTCAGCACCTACGGTACATTTGTGGATATCTCCGCGCCGGGTACTGACATCGTTTCCACCTATCACGATCATGATGATCCGCAAAATGATTATGTGGCTACTTTAAGCGGTACGTCCATGGCAACGCCTTTAACCGCATCTGTTGCCGCGTTGATCTGGTCCCGTCATCCGGACTGGACGGCCGATCAGTTGAAGCAGCGTTTGTTTGATACCGCGGATGATATTTACGGCATCAGTGGCAACAGTGCCTATCAGGGCAAGCTGGGCGCCGGACGGGTGAATGCCTTTAACGCCGTGAATGACGGCGGCGGTGGCACGCCGGGCGCGCCTACGGCCGATTTCAGCGGTTCGCCAACCAGCGGATGTCCCACGCTTACCGTAAATTTTACGGATCAGTCCACCGGCGATATTACCGATTGGAGCTGGGATTTTGGCGATGGCGCCACTTCCACGGCCCAAAATCCGACCCATGATTACGCCAATCCGGGTACCTACACGGTTTCCTTAACCGTTACCGGTCCCGGCGGCAGTGACACCAATACCAAAACCGATTATATCACCGTGGAAGACCCGGCGGTAACAGCGGATTTCAGCGGCACGCCGACCACTGGCGATGCTCCGCTGGATGTCAGCTTTACCGATCAGTCCACCGGCGCCACATCCTGGAGCTGGGATTTTGGCGACGGCGGCACATCCACTGCTCAAAATCCGACGCATACCTATACCACGGCGGGTGTTTACACGGTTACCTTAACCGCATCCAATGCCTGTGGCAGCGATACACAAACCAAAACCGATTATATCACCGTTAATGAACCGCCGGTGGGCAATGATGAAACCCACGTGGCCTCGCTTAATGTGGTGAAGGAGTCGTTTTTTATCGTGACACGTGGTAACGCCACGGTTAAAATTGTGGATCAAAATGGTAATCCGGTGGCGGATGCCACGGTGGACGGTACCTGGAGCGGTAGCGTAAACCAAAGCGTTTCCATCACCACCGATGCCAATGGCGAAGCCAATAGTGTATCCAGTTGGGTATTCGGCAACGGTACCTTCCAGTTCTGCGTGGATAATGTTACCAAGACCGGTTATACCTATAACGCTTCAGCCAATGTGGTCACCTGCGCCAGCACGGATGGCTCCTCTTCCGCCGCGCAAACCGTAGCCGCAAAAAACGTGGATATCAAACAGGTGGAAAAAGACCTGGGCTTTAAATTAGCCGGCAACCATCCGAACCCCTTCAACCCTTCCACGACCATTACCTATGCCATTCCCGAACTGGCCCATGTACGCGTGGATATCTATAACGTATTGGGACAAAGGGTACAAACTCTGGTGAATGAATCCGTGGAAGGCGGCATTCATCAGGTGGTGTGGAACGGCCGTGATGCCCTGGGCAACCAGGTCAGCTCCGGTTTTTATGTGTATCAAATCACGATTAACAATAAAGATGTTCTGCGTAAGAAAATCCTGATG
>RFFS01000127.1 GCA_003696775.1 Calditrichota bacterium | reverse complement strand
TAGTGAGAAGAATTAATCAATTGATTAAAGACATTCAACAGAAACCATATCGTAACAATCCCGAGCCATTGAAATATGACTTGGCGGGTTTATGGTCACGCCGAATTGACAGGGAACACCGGTTGGTCTATCAGGTTATTGACCAGGAAATTTTGATATATAGTTATAAATATCATTATGATAAATTATAGTAAACGCATCGTATTATTGCCATCCCTAACGCTCATAACAACACCCTAAACACACTTAACAAACCTGCAGTTAAATAAAATGCCCTCATGGGTGGGATCATATTTCAGGAGAAGGTGGACGTCAGACATTGACTTAATTCGGCGCTGACAACAAAGGCGGCACAATAGTCTGACCGGGAAAATGTTTTTTCATCACCATCATGCGTGTCGGAGTCAATGTTACCGTATCCAGAACCGCTGTATTGATTTGAACCGGATAGCGTTTTTCCAGGCTGTCAATCCAAGCCTGTCGGCGCAGGCTGTCCGCTGGAAGATGCGCGCGGACGCTTAAAGCCCGATAGGCGTCGCGCCACATGGCGGTTTGCCTGCTTACATACCGGTCTTTATCATAACCGCGCGCCACGGCGTCGCGATACATCATTTCATCATCGGCCAGGCGGCGGGCAGCCAGCATCAGACTGTGACGAAACGCGCCCGGATTTTCCCGCGACAGGGGATACGGCGACACGGCCAGCTCCTTTACGAAATCGCGTACTTTCCAGGCCGGTCCTTTTTCGAAGGTTAGCACGGTTTGGTTAAACTGCGGCACGTCCCCGGCATTCAGACGTTCCATCTGACGGCGCAATTTAGCCCCGGAAACAGCGCCTAATTTATTTTCCAGATAGCGGGTCATCCGCTTAAACACCTCTTTGTTCAGCGTATAGGGCGGGTTTTTATGCACACGCCGGAGATAGGCCTCAAAATGCTGTTCCATGCGGATACGGCGAAGCGTTTTAGCCAGGGAGTGTTTCCTTTGTTCAAAATCGGAACGGGATAAGATGTAGCGGGGCCATTCCTGTTCCACCCGAAACAGCATATACACCCCGCCGACCCGGATCGGACCGGTAAGTTGCTTCAAGGGCGCGTTGAACACCGTATCTTCGAGTACCGGCCATTCCCCGCTGTACCGCAGCGTGTCACGTATCATTCTGTGGCGCAGCAATTCCGGACGACTTTGCCATACACCGGCCAGTTGCCGCGCTTCTTCACGCGAGGCCGCGCGCAACATGGTCACATCCCTTTGGCGGTTTTTTCTCAGGTATAATTGCCACAGTGCCTTATCGGTTATGGTAATGCTGTCCGCGATTTGCCGGCGCCAAAAGGTTTCAATCACCGCTTCCTTGCGACGGCGTTCCACAAACGGGGCGATAGAAGTGTCGGTAACGCATGTTTCACAGGCGCTTAACATCTTTTCGGCAATCAACGCCTGCAGGACAGTTTGAGCGATGGTTTCCGCTTTCATATTGGGTGAAAACGGACTATAGGCCACGCGGTCACGGAATTCGGCCAGTGTAACAGGTGTATCGCCCACACGGGCCACCCAAATGTCCTGCGGTTCCTTTTGAGAAACACAGGCGCCCAGCATGGTTAAAATTATTAACGCGGGTAGGAGAAGTTTCTTGCTCATATCTTTAAAAAAAGAACGGACAGTTGAAAACAACTGCCCGTTTAAAAGGTTTTCTATTTAAGTTTTTTAGAAACGCAGATAGAGTGTGAAGCGTTGGGTATTGTCACTTAAGCGGCCAAAGTCGGCATAAGCGTAATCCAGTTGCATCATGGTGGTGCCTTCCAGACGCACATTCAGGCCCACACCGGCCGTAAGGCCTTCTTCCGTATTGGCGCGGAACAGGGATTTATAACCGCCGCGGATAAAAAACATATCATCCCAATCGTATTCAAACCCGGCGTTCACCGCCTCAAAATTATCGTTGGGGGTCACCGCGTCCACCGTCAGTGTGAAACGGTTTTGATCGTTGATATTAAACGTCCGGGCCAGACCCACCTGGAAATTCAGCGGTATTTCGTAATAAAGCATCTCATACTGGGAATTAACCACAAACACATTCCCCGAGTTACGATTATCCGGGTCGTAGGCGTATTTGATATCCCGGCCGTCAAGCCGCATTTTAGCGCCGAAATTACGAATGCTGGCGCCCAGTACCGTTCCCCAGAAGGGCGTGTTATACATCACGCCCACGTCCAGAGCCATTGTGGCGGCCGACATGTGCCAAATACGCTGATTGATATATTTACCCGTAAAACCGATGGTGAAGTTATCGGTAAGGTTGCGGGCATACGTCAGTCCCACCATGATATCCTGGGTATTGAACAGTTCTCCCGTGCCTTCCGGTTGTTCCACGGTGCGCACATCCATATCGCCGGAGGCGAAGGAAGAAACCATGACACCCATGGCGCCCATATCGCCCATTTTAAAGGTCACGGCTCCAAAATCGTAACTGGTGCCGGCAATCCATTGGGTATGGGTGAACATGGCTTCGTAACCGTTATTGCGGGCGATACCCGCCGCATTGGTGTACATGGCGCTGGCATCGGTGGTTACAGCCACAAAGGAACCACCCATGGCCACGGAACGGGCGCTGATATCGATTTTCAAAAACTGCCCCACCGTTGTCCCCACTTTCGAGATCGACTCGGAGGAGATGCGTTGCGCCCGGGCCAACCCGCCGAAAACGAAAACGCTCGCGGTGATAAATAAAAGTAATTTCCGTTTCATTTAAATGTCTCCTTTTTAAACCCGCCGGGTTACTTTATGATTGCGAATTTACCGACATACTCGCCGATTCCGGGAGCATCCACATGGAAGAAATACAAGCCGTAAGCCACTTCCATATTGTCCCGGGTAAGCAAATCCCAAAATTCCTTACCGTCATCGATGGTGCTGTTATGCTCCAGGGTACGTACCAATTCACCCGCCTGGGTATAAATCCGGATGGTACATTGGGCCGGCAGATGATTGAAATAGATACGCCGGTAACCGCGCTGTTCCCTGGAAACGGGATTGAGCGGTTCGATGATATTCGTCGCCACATACGGATTGGGCACCACGGAAATGCGGTTCAGTTGATTTTTAGCCTCATCGGCAGCGATGTAGGCCGCTTTGGTTGTAAAGGAAAATACATCCCCATTGGCAAAAGGCTTATCGGTGGCAAGATAGAACTTATCATTGGCGCCGGGCAGCGTATTCTGCAACAGGGTATCGTTGCTGAAAAAGGTAACCTGCCAAACGGCGTTTTTGGATTTGATGCCACCGCGCAGGATAAAGAAGGTCTCTCCCAGTTCCCATTTTTTATTGCGGGTTAGCGATCCTTCCGTCACATATACTTTCATGGTATCGTTATTGGCCACGTCCATCACCGCGAAATTTAAAGTAACGCCATTAACGGATTGCCCCACTGAATCATCCGAGAAATTGATCTCATAATCATAGGGGTCCTCGGCATAACGGGAATCATCCCGCGTAATGGCATAGTCCAGATCGCTTCGGCTGGAAGATGACCAGCCGGTGAGCTTTTTATTTAGTTGAAATTGCGATTCCTTGACCACCAGCCGAACGCCGTCAAAAATCGGATTGGTCAGCTCCGAATCCAGCGCCGTGCTGCGAAAGATGGGATAATTTTTATAACTGATCATGTAGCTGGTATTATCGCTCATGCGCGCGCCGGGATGAATCGCCGGGTCGAATACCTTAATGGAACCGCCCAGGGTATCGACCACATAATCGACACTGTCTTCAAAAGTGGCGCCGCTTTCGTCATAAACGCGAACCGAACTACCCTGCAGGTGATTATGCGCAAGGGGCGTGTAATTTTCATAAAAAGAAACGAACGATTCCGTTTTTTCCAGATCATCCAGCACGGAGAATTCCGTTTGACCGGAGGTATCGGAAAATTCGATATAAAAGGTATTGTCATCTTCCATCTTGCGTTCATCAATGATATCCAGGCCAAACGTACCGGTGGACAATCCTTTTTCCCGTACCACACCGCTGTTCACATCATGATCCACAATTTGAGCGTTGTTATATCCGGCGGCGCGGGCCCGCGGGATAACCATGCCGGTATTGATATCAAAATTAAACTGGTTGGTAACGGCGTTATACGAAATAATTTTTGATGTTTCCGAAGGCGGAATCCGCAGGGAATCGCTGCCACGGTCATAAGCGGTAACCGCGTAAAAATAGGTCTGACCGTTGACCACATTATTGGAGTCCACAAACACATGACGGATACCCACATCATCGCCAAGGTAAAAGGCCACCCCGCGTGAACGGAAAGGCGTTTTCGACGGACCGGTGATACCGTTTTTAAGATCGAACCTTGCAGGCGCGCCTGTTACCGTGGTCAGCGGTTTAAACAGAAAACCGTTTCCGTTGATGTCGGTAATGGTTTGTTGATCCAGAAAGCCGTAATCCGTACTGCGGTAGATGATGTAACCTTCAAAGTCCTGCTCCTTGGAAATGGGGTCCACGGAATTTTCGGCCACATCGTCCCAGTACAGGGTAACCTTGCCGTCACCGGGCACCAGGGTAAGTGTCGGTTTCGCCGGCGGCTTGGCAAACTGATAACCGGAATTATATATGCGCTGTACGGCATTGGCGTTCAGCAACAGGTCGTTGCGATCCGCGGCAACAATCAACGCGATGGAAAAACGCTTGATGGCTTCGCTGATTTCCGTTTCGTCCACATTGAAAATGGATTTAAGGGTAAATTTCCCCGAACCATACAGGAAAACATAATCACCCTGAATTTGTGTGGTGTCGAAGGTGCCCGGCTGCATATAGTCGCGCCACATGCGCTCATCGTCACTGATGCGTAAACCGGAAAAACCGGGTTGGGCAAAACTGGTTAGGCCCAACATATCGGATTCATCGATATCGGTGAATTCAAAATTGGGTTCGCCGGGTTTGGTGATGTCAAACGGATCGCCGGCGGTGGGCAGGCCGTCTTTTTCACCCTTGTCGCCCGTGTTCGGCACTCCGTCGATACCCACATCATCGGTATCGGGGTTCCAGTCATTATCGTTATCGATGCCATCTGTCCAGCTTTCATCCACCATGCCGTCATCATCATTATCGATGCCGTCGGTGGATACGCCCGGACTTTCCAAAAACTTATAGCCCAGGTAACCGGGAATAATATTCGGGTTGTTGATACTTTTTCCGTCGTCATCCCAGGCAAAGGTCATTTCCAGTTTCGTATCAAAATTAGCCCAGTCATCGCGCCAGTCATCCGGTCCGCCGATATGGGGGTCGCCCCACATACCAAAAATTACTTTATTCAGATCATAATGGCCTTTGTTGCGTATTTTATAAATAAGGAAGATGGCGTCTTCCGCTTCGGCATTGGACCATTGGTAGTATCGGCCTTCCACTTCCAGGCCCAGCCCCTGACGCAGGCTGTCGTCCGGATAGGGATAATAAGCGAATTCTTTGTTATCCCTGTCGTCCATCACGTAAAAGGTTTCCTTGTCGGCATTGGTGGCGCCCTGACCCAGCGCCCCGGGCCACACATACTTTCTCAAAACGGGATTAAAAAAATCTTCCGGCCAGCTATCGGGCTTACCATCGCCATCCAGGTCGGTATCATCGCTGGTGGGCATAAACCGGGAATCCAGATTAAGATAGACATTGGTGCCGTCATCGCTTTGGGCCAGTGGTTGCCAACCCCAACGTTGCAGGCCATCGGGTGAAATTTCACCGCCGTTGGATTTCAGACCGTCGGAAATCACATGAGCCACCCACACCGTATCGCCGTTGGCGTCGGTTACCACATTGCCGTCTTTATCACGTTTAATAACGGCATCCGGGTGGCTGCCCTTGGGTACTTGTACTTCCGCTCCGACAAACGGGCCGAATTCATATCCGTAACCCAGGCCTTCCCATACAATATCGGTGATGCGGTTGCCCGGACTGGAAATGGAACCAAAGTTCCATATCTCGGTGGTGATTTTATTGCCGTTCATGATGGCGCTTTGCCGCAGGGAGCCCTTATCCGCGGCGCCAAAACGCGCCTGCTCCCAGGAAAGGTAATCTTCCACCTGGGCCTGCGTCCAGTTTTTTTGGATGCCGTGCAGATATAGACTATCCCGGCTGGTCATGGCCACGCCGGCCCATACCATTGCCGGAATCAACAAGAGTAAGAATAAAATATTTTTTGTATTGCGCATGGTCGTTTTTTCTCCTGGCCTTTTTTTATTAAAATTCCACACTTACACCCAACCGCACGGAACGGGGGGAACGGTAATAGTCGGGGCGCACAAGATATTCATCGTAGGTATGCACACCCGGTTCGCCGTAATGTTTTTTAAAGGATTCCGGTTCGTCAATCGAACGGGTGGCAAACGTGTATTTGGCCCGTCCGGTATCATTATATACATAGCGTTCGTTCAGGGTATCGAACAGATTATACACTTTCAAAAATATCTGATAAGCGTAATCGCCTAATTGTAGGCGATAGCTGGCGCGCAGGTCCACGCCGCTTTCCGCCGGTTTCCGGTCGGAATTGGGGCGGGAATCGTAATTGCTGTAAATCAACCGTGGGGTGTAAGGGTTCCCGGCGGAAAGACGTCCGATCAGCCCGATGGTCAATTCATCCGTGGGCAGCAGAGTCACCGACGCCGCCAGGATGTGCGGCTGATCCCAATCCAGCGGGATGATTTCCTTAATGCTCTCCTGTCCTGAAAGCGAGTTGTAATAAAAAGCCGACGGGTCGTTATCATTACCTTCCGCCGCCTGGAATGTATAATCGAGCTTGGCGGCGAATTTATCACCCGGCACGGCCCGTTTTTCCAGTGTCAGCGTAACCCCTTTCACATTTCCATAATCCTGATTGCGGCGCACGCGGTAGGTTTGCCGGTCACCGTCGAGACGGTCAAAAGTGATCGTTTGCCAGGCCAGCAGGTTGCGGATATCCTTGTAAAAACCGGTCACATTTAATACGATGGAAGAAGTCAGTTGTTGTTGCAGACCGATTTCATACAAAATGGTTTTTTCGGGATTCAGGTTGGCGTTTCCGAAACGGGGAGTACCGGAAACAGGAAGAGAGAAATCCGGATTGGAATAGAGGTTGGCCAATGCCGGCATTTGATAAAAATGACCGTAGGAAAGATGGATATTCCCTTCCGCCGAAATGGGGAAAGCCACCCCCAACCGCGGCGAAAGCATATGCTTGGGCTTCGCGTGAGCCCGTTTGCCGTCCGGCTGCAATTCATCCACCGCGTAATCGGCATCGCTGTAAAAATAGTCATATCGTAAACCGGCGTTGATAATCACATCCCGGTATTCCAGTTTATCCTGCAAATAAGCCGAGGCCTGTTGCGGATAGCGGACATATTTGCCGTAACCGCCGCTGCCGGTATAAACCTGCGTCGGTGTTTTATAAATATTACGATCGTAGCGGACAATGGAATAATCCCGGTCCAGTTTATTCACGCGGGCTTCCACACCAAACTTAACCAGATTCCGGTTATCCACCTGACTGGTGAAATCAAATTTACCAAAGTATGTGATCGATTTGTCATGCAAGTGTTCATTTTGCTGACCGCCATATAAAAAGGTTAAGCCGCCGGGCGACCCTTTGATTTTGTTGGAAGGGGCGTAGCGCGGGTCGGTGGGGTCTTCATATACAAAACGATCGAATTGCCGTGTGTTAATCGCCCCGCGGATTTCGTAAAAGGTTTCGGGGCTGAGGGTATGCGTCCATTGCAGAGAGTTGTTGGTGCTGAACAATTTACGATTATAGATCCCGTCGGGATTATATTTATAGGCATGGGAATATAATTTATAATCCGATGTATTGGCCAGGGTTTGCAGCCGCAGGGTAATGGATGGTGAAACCCTATATTTTAATTTTCCCAGAAGGTTTAATCCCGCCCTCGGATTCATAGGCACGATTTGATTATCACCGTTCCGTTCGATATACCAGTCATCCGTATAGGTGATGGTGGTAATAATCTTGTCCTCGTCTTTTTCCTGCGTGATATGTTTTTTGGGTTCGAAATTGGCGGAGTCCGTTGGCAGATGTTCACGCACACCGTATAGGTAACCTTCCGATTTATCATAACGCGCGGAAAGGAAAAAGGTCAGGTCCGAACTATTTTTAAAGAGCGGCCCGGAAAAGGTGCCTTCGGCAATCAGATTGGCCGTGGGATTGATATCATCGATATTCAGAAAGATATCCTTATGCGAACTGATGTAGTCACCGCTATACACGCTGAGATAGGTTTGATACCGGCTGCCACCGTCCTTGGTTGTAAAATTGACGATACCGCTCATGGCGTTACCGTACTCGGCATTGAAACTACCGCTTTCCACGGTCATTTCCTGTATGGCGTTGGTAGCCACGGAGGTTGCCAACCCGTTGGTACTGAACGGATTGGAAACGGAAACACCGTCAATCTGATAAGCGATTTCCGTGGAACGGCCGCCGCGGATATGCATGGCGCCGTCGGCGCCCAGGGTCACACCGGCCTGCGTCAGCATAATGCCGGCATAGGTTTCCACCGGCAGCATTTTGATTTCTTCAGCCGTGGCCACATTTTTGGTTGCCGTGAGGTCTTTTTGGATCATGGGTCGTTCCGCCACCACCACGATCTCTTCATCCGTTTCCATCACCTGTTCGGAAAGTTCAATATCCACAATCGTGGTTTGATCGGACAGCACCTGAATACCTTTTATATTTACGGTATTATAGCCGATGTAGCTGCATTCCAGATCATACTGCGCGGGCGGTAAATTAAGAATGTAATACTCGCCGTTTAAATCCGTTGATGCCCCCAGAGGCTGACCGACGACAATAACATTGACCCCCACAAGAGGTTCACCGCTATTTTTATCTGTCACGCGGCCGAAAATTTTACCGGTATTACCGGCCGTTAAAACATGCGACAGACTCAAAAAAAGTATAAAAAAAGGAAAAAAGGATCGCTTCATAAATAAAGCCTCCCGGCTAAGTTTGTTAGGAAATTGAACTAATGTCGTGTAATATAAAAAAAAGAAAAGAAATAGAAAATTTTATAAAAAAAAAAGATTTGATTTTATGCTTTTTAGGTGCTTACTTACGACAGTTTGTTTCCATTCCGTATTAACCCATACTTTCAACTCAATTCAAGGAGGTTTTTTTATGAAGAAACTTACCGTTTTGCTGCTCACTCTTTTGATGGGCGCTCTCGTGAGTCTTCAGGCACAGGCAAGCATGGATTACAAATCCGGCTATCAATTCCCGACGATAGATCAGGATTCCGTACTTCAGGGCTTGCGCAGTATCCGTGGCAGCGATGTACACGAAAATCCGCTCGGTGACGGCGTTTACGGCCTGGCCGTGACCAACTATGCCGACGAAGGTCATATCCACGTATTTAAGAATGTAGGCGACAATGCCATGGAGCTGGTATGGACCAGCCCGGCATGGGACAGCCTGGGTGGCGGCAGCCGTCCCCGTTTTGTTAAATGGGCCGACCTTGACGGCGACGGCCTGATTGAGCTGATTGCTCCCTTTAACCTGAATGGTATTGCCATTTATGAGTGGGACGGCGTGGCCGGTAGCTGGAATTTCGGTACCCAGCCTTCCTTTGTCATTAATGGCGAGTTATATCCCACTACCGTACAAGATTCCGGCGCCGTTTATGCCAGTGTTGAATTCCTGGATGTTGCCGATGTGGACGGTGACGGTCAAAATGAATTGATGTTCGCCAATAACTCTTCCGGCAGCGACTATGACCGCTATTATATTTTCAGCATTGACGGTGATTACTCCACTGATGATCCGGGCTTTGCCGTATTAAAACGCGAAGCCATGTTCCGAAAAAATGCCGGCGATTATGCCAATTACGGCGGCGGCACCCCTTATGCCGTTGTAGCCGCCGATCTGGACGGTGACGGTCAAAAAGAAATGGTTTTCCATAACTGGAATTACGGCCATTTCACCGTGGTACGCGGCACGGCCAAAGACACCTACGAACTGGCCGACACAACGGGCGGCAAGCATTATGTTTATTCCAACTATCCGGACGATTGCGTGTCTCTCGGTGGCGGAACGGCTTTTGACATAGATGGCGACGGTCGCGAAGAAGTTTACTTCCCGCTTTACAGCGCCAATGGTCTCGTTTTAATGGTGCATTATGACGATAATGATCTGATGCATGTGGACTCGGCCAAAAACGCCCATCTGATCGATATGGACCCGACTGATGAAGGACGTAAAGACTTTTTCGGTCGCGCCGGTTTCGGTGACTATGATAACGACGGTAAACCGAATCTTTACATCGCCGGTCGTCATGGTGAATATATTCGCACCGCCGAATTCCAGGGTGGCGACAAAACCGACCCCGCCAATTGGACAACGGATATTCTCTATACCGGTTTAGAGCTGGATACATTGGTTTACAGCTCCATGACCGTTAAGGATTCCGCCGGCACATCGGATACCACGGTTGTATATCAGGCCGATACCGAAGGTACCATTGCCATGAAGATTTCTTCTTTCCATACCGACTTTGACCGTGACGGCTATCAGGACATTTTTATGCCGAGCCAATCCTGGCAAGACAGCATTGCCGTTACCAAGTACACCTGGAACGGCAGCAGCTACGACACGACGGAATACAACATCGTTGAGCCGCATCGTATCTCCCTGCGTTTCCTGGAATCCAACACGATGTTTACCGGTTTGAAAGATAAAGAGCTGACGGTTATCACTCCGAGTGATTATAAACTGGATCAAAACTATCCGAACCCGTTCAACCCCAGCACAACCATTCGCTTCACTCTGCCGATCAAAAAACAAATCAGCCTGGTGGTTTATAACTCCAATGGCCAAAAAGTTAAAACTCTGATTAACAATCAGGTATTAAACAAAGGCAGCTATGAAAAAGTTTGGGACGGTACTAACGAGCAGGGTCACAAAGTGGCTTCCGGTGTGTACATCTACAAACTGAAATTCGGTAATTTCAGCAAAAGCCGTCGGATGGTTCTGGTTAAATAAGTTCGACGTAGTCTTTTTTAAGAAAGCCGTCCGTTTTTCGGGCGGCTTTTTTTTGCCCAAAAAGTCCGGCAGAATTGTTTTACCGCCAAAGCGCCAAGAAACACGAACACTTAGAGATAATGGCCTATGCAAACGGGAGGGGATGCCTCGTTGCACCAGAAATCACAGAGGAAAGACACTCAAGTCCCTTAGCGGTCTTATTTTTTAACCACAAAGACACCAAGGCACAAAGATCGGATGATTACAGAACCACTGTAGTCGTTGGTTAGCTCTACTTTACTTTCAACCACGGGTCTAATGGAATTAACCCACGATTTTAATCGTGGGTAGCATGCCATATACAAACAGCCTAAAACCGATTCATCGGTTTGATAAGGGGAAGAAGATGCCTCACTTCGT
>RFFS01000126.1 GCA_003696775.1 Calditrichota bacterium | reverse complement strand
CACGATTTTAATCGTGGGCTTTCCCGGCAGATTGGGAGTAAACCGGAGAGGCCATATATCTATCGTGGAGTAAGCGAACGGTGGCTGAAATATTCTGCTCATCAATGATAAACGTCATGCTGATCTGTCCCTGAAACTGGGTAAACCATTCTATGTTAATCCCTTCTTCCTGCACATAAGCTATTATTTCCCGCCCCAGTCGCAGGTCGCCTTTAATGCCTTCGCCCACCACGCAAACGACCGCCTTGCCCGTTTCATGGCGCACCCGTCCAAACGATTCCAAAGCCCGAATGTAACCATCGCCGGGGCGACCGTTTTGCAATGTCAACGAGAGCCGGGTGGCGGTTTTGTTAACCGCATATACCCCCTTCCCGTGCCGGGAAAGGATATCAAAGACTTTTTCCAACAGGCGCGGTGAAAAAAGCAAATGCTCCGATTCTATGGTTAAAAGAGTTATATCTTCTTTGTAGGCAATGGAACGCAAATCGGAAACCGGTTTCGTCTTCCCGTTATGTGGCGTTATCAACGTACCTTTTTCAGACGGTTTGCGACTATTGAGAACCCTTACGGGAATACCGCGCTGCATGGCCGGCTGAATAGTCGCCGGATGCAAAACCCGGGCACCAAAATAGGCCAGTTCACACGCTTCGTCAAATGTCATGGACTGTAACGGCCAGGCTTCGTTCACAATGCCGGGGTCCGCGCTTAAAATACCATCCACATCCGTCCATATCTGAATTTCCTCCGCATCCAGTGCATCACCCAGAAGTGCCGCTGTATAATCGGAACCATCCCGTCCCAGAGTCGCCGGCGCGCCCCCGGCATCGGTGGCTATAAAACCCTGCGTTATCCATATCACGCCTTTATTTTCTCCGCCAAAGGCTTGTTGCGCGTGTTGACGCAGATGATTTTTATCCGGTTGCGTCATACCCTCCTTCCGGGTAACACGCATCAACGGACGAATGTCGATCCACTGCGCGAGACATCCGACATGGGCTAACACCGCGGCAAAAATCCGGGAAGCAAAAAGTTCACCGCTGCCAACGATCTTATTGTATAAAACATCATTTTGTACGCCAATGGAGGCGCTAACGGAAAGCACCGCTTCCAGTTCATGAAAACCTTTTTCGATGAATCGTTCCGCATCGCGGCGCAAGGCCTCATCCGTCACCAGACGGCTGAGTATTAACCAATGGCGGTCTTTCAAATCTTTCAGACCATCCCGCCATAGCTTTTCCCGGCGTTCCAGCGCCTGCTCATACA
Organism: Calditrichota bacterium; assembly: GCA_003696775.1. Lineage (GTDB taxonomy): Bacteria > Calditrichota > Calditrichia > Calditrichales > J004 > J004. The sequence continues at coordinate 8,293 of RFFS01000126.1, read as the reverse complement.
AGGCGATTAAACGGTCGGTGACCCCGCCCAAAGCCGAAAGCACCACCACGCTGCCCGCCTCCGCCCGCTTGCGCACAATCCCCGCGACACGCTTCATCGCTTCCGCGTCACGGATGCTGCTGCCACCGAATTTATACACTTTCATGAAGCCGCCTCTTTCTTTTGACCGTACCTTTCTTCCAGAAACGCCGCCACCAATTGGTTTAAACGCTCCTGTTCGATTAAAAAAGCATCATGCCCGTGGGGCGAGGCTATCTCAGCGTAACGCGCGCCGGGTATCATGCGGGCAATTTCCTGCTGCTCCCACGCCGGGTAGAGCAGATCGCTCTCTATCCCGATACATAAGGCAGGCTGTGTGATACACCCCAGGGCAGCGTTAATACCGCCCCGTCCGCGCCCCACATCATGGCTGTCCATGGCGTCCAACAAAACCAGCAGCGCATTGGCGTCAAAGCGTTGAACCAGCTTCTGCCCCTGATAGTCCAGATAATTTTGCACCGCAAAACGCCCTTTTTGCCTGGTACGGCCGAAACGCATCCCAAACGAACCCGCCGTACGATAGGAAATCATGGCGATCTGCCGCGCCAGGGACAAGCCCCGTTCCGGTTGCTGTTCATAATCCCCCGCATTAAACCGTGGGTCGTTTTGGATTGCCTGACGCATTACATGGCTAAAAGCCATGGCCCAGGGACTGTGCCGCGCCGCCGTGGCCACGGGTATAACCGAGGCCACCATCTCCGGATAACACAACGCCCATTCCAGCGCCTGCATCCCCCCCAAAGAGCCGCCGATAACCGTTTGCAGGCGACACACACCCAAATTATCTAACAATGCCTTATGAACATGAACCATATCGCGAATCGTCAAAGCCGGAAAACGGGGGCCATCAAAAGGGGGTGGTGTATCTGACGGGCCGCTGCTACCGTAACAACTACCCGGAATATTCGCGCAAATCACCGCGTATTTTTCCGTATCCAGCGCCTTGCCGGGACCAAGCAGTCCGTTCCACCAACCGGGATCGTTATCCGTTACGTTTTTGTAAAAAGGAACGGCCCGACGCACATCATCTTCGATACCGGTATTATCCCCTACCCGCGCATCGCCCGTCAGGGCATGACACACCAGCACGGCGTTATCACCGGTGGCGTTCAGTCGTCCGTAAATACTATACGCCACGTGCAGGGCGGGCATTACCGTTCCCGATTCACTTATAAAGGGATGTTCTTCCGAAAACAGCTTAACACGTTGTACCGTTGCCATCCTGTTTCCTCAAAGAGCCTGCAAGGCCTGGTCAAAATCTTCGCGGATATCATCGATATGTTCGATGCCCACGGAAACACGCACCATATCCGGCAAAACCCCGGCGGACTGCTGTTCTTCGGCGGTCAACTGCTGATGCGTGGTGGACGCGGGATGGATAACCAGCGTTTTGGCATCGCCCACATTAGCCAGCAGGCTGGCAAGCCGCACATTGTTTACAAATTGTTTTCCCGCCTTAGCGCCGCCTTTCACACCAAATGCCAGCATGGAACCATACAAACCGGGTCGCAGATATTGTGCTGCCCGCTCATGGGAAGGATGAGAAGGTAAACCAGGATGCCATACCCAGGCCACACGGGGATGTTTTTCCAGCCAACGGGCTAATTGCAGTGCATTTTGACAATGGCGCTCCACCCGCAGGGAAAGCGTTTCCAAGCCTTGTAATAACAAAAAGGCATTAAAAGGACTGAGCGCCGGACCGAAATCACGCAAGCCTTCCACCCTGGCGCGTATGATAAAAGCGATATTACCAAACGGACTGTCCGCGCCAAACGTTTCCCAAAATTTCAGGCCGTGATAGCCGGGATTCGGTTCGGTAAATACGGGAAACTGACCATTCCCCCAGTTAAAACGCCCGCTGTCCACAATAACACCCCCGATGGATGTGCCGTGCCCCCCGATCCATTTGGTGGCGGAAGCCACGACGATATCCGCGCCATGGTCCAGAGGACGTACCAGAAAACCGGCGGCGCCAAAGGTATTGTCCACAATCAACGGCAGGCCGTGGGCATGGGCCACATCGGCGATCTTTTCAATATCGGGGATGGTCAGACGCGGATTGCTGATGCTTTCGATATACAGGGCTTTGGTACTGTCATCTATCAAAGCTGCAAAGGAAGACGGGTCTTCCGCGTCGGCAAAGCGGACATCCACCCCCAGGCGCGGCAACGCCACTTTGAACTGGTTGTAGGTGCCGCCATAAAGAGCGCTGGCGGCCACAATGTTTTCCCCGGCCTGCGCGATGGTGGACACCGCCAGAAACTGAGCCGCCTGACCGGAAGCCGTGGCCAGAGAGGCAACGCCGTTCTCCAGGCTGGCGATGCGCTTTTCAAACACATCCGTCGTGGGGTTCATGATGCGCGTGTAAATATTGCCAAACTGTTTGAGATCAAACAGCGCCGCGGCATGATCGGCATCATCAAACAGATAGGATGTGGTCTGATAAATGGGCACCGCCCGCGAACGGGTATCCGCATCCGGAACATGACCGGCATGCAATTGCCGGGTCTCAAAACGATAAGAAGAACGCATGGTAAACCTCCGTGGTTTGGTGATGATAGGTTCATCATCGCTTTTATGCCGGAGGACGGGAGGTACAAAAAAAACCCCTCCTGTCCGATGCAGAAGGGGTTCAATACGTGTATTGAATCCACTTCTCATCTTCCCCCGTTTAAGGGGCAGGAATTAGCACCTTTTCCTTGCGGAATGGTTGCTAAGGCTTCACAGGGCCTGATCCCTCTGCCTTTCTGGATAAGAAGCGATGTATGATCTTTTTTAAGTCCACACTTATGTGTGGTGCGCAAAGATGCTATTTAAATTCGGTCAATGCAAATTTTTCTTAAGCAAATCAATAAATCATCCTTACTTTTTCACGCTTACACAGTTCGAATTCTTAAAAAAGAAGATATTGTTTTTTTGCTTATACAATAAAACAATATAAATGACCTTCATTGAAATCAGGGCCAGATATAGCGCACGCCCAACGCCCATTTCAGATCGAGCGCCGTGGCGGGCACAAGGGTTAGTGTGGGCACAATTTCCAGAAACGCCTCAAAGGGGTGTGGCCTGAACACATATCGCGTGCCCAACGGCGCCCGGGCCGATATCCCGGCTTTCCTGCCCAACCGCAAACGAACACCCGCCCCGGCATACACAGGCAATGCCTGGTTCTTATCCAGTATAAGTCTGTAATACCATACCCGGTCGCCATGCATGTGTACAAAACCCCCGTCGCTTAAATCCCAGCCCAGGGCAAAATCATAGGCGCCGTTGCCATCCACTTCACGACTCATACTCAACCCGACAGGTTCCCCTGTAATCACGCCCACATGCCAGCCGTATCGCGCCTTAACCGGCAGGCAGGCCAGCAACGCCCATATAACCATGATATATTTCATCTCGATTTTCCCGATTCAATTTTTTCTAACTTAATATAACAGCATGTTTAATGTTTAAATTTTTCGACCATAGACATACTGTCCACAGCGTTTTTCGTCAAAATCTATAATGCCGGGAAAGTGCCCCCAACGCTCAAAGCCGAATTTTTCCAGCAAAGCGACGCTGGCAACGTTAATATCGAGCAAAATGGCCAACAAATGATCTTTACCCATATCTTGCGCTCTGAGAATCATCCTTTCCAATAAACGGCTGCCGAGTCCCATTCGCCGATACTGCTCATCAATAAAAAAACTGACTTCCGCCGTTTTTAGCATAGCCTGCCGTCCTTCACGCCACGGCGTGCAATGGGCATATCCCGCTACCCGGCCTTTAAGGATCACCACTTCAAGACAGCGATCGTTTTTTTCAAAACTCCTGAACCAGGCGCGCCGCTGTTCCATCGTAAACGGCACCATGTGCCCGGTTGCCCGTCGGGTACGGATTGCCTGATTGTATATCTCCGTTATTCGGGCCAAATCCGCCTCCACAGCCGGACGCAGCACGGGATGGGTTTGTTCCATTATTCTGTCTCCGTAAGCCTGGTCGTTAAAATCCCAGAGATATAAAGATAAATACATGAAAAATACAAATATTAATTCACCTGTTATCGGGTGCCGGCGATATAGGCATTTAAAAATGCCGGAATATAAGATTTTTTTATTTTTGGGAACTCCATAAGTATATTGACATTTAAACGTTCTTATTTAATCTTATTTAACAAGCTTTGCTCACGAAGGAGCATCCGACATGTCCTCACATTCCCGATCCTTTTCACATTACTTTTTTTACGTTATTTTATGTCTGACACTTGGCTTACACGCTGATGCCCAACTTGATGACAATCCCCTCCAGGTAACCACGACCGCCGGGGCAAATGCCATTACAACATCACTTTCCAATTATGGCTCGCTTTCCGGGCCCGGCAACGGGGAAACCGATATGGTATGGCAGGGGCTGGGCTATGCATACGAAATCAATTTTTTTGTCGGTGCGGAAGTGGAGGTTCCCCCGGGCAGCCATGCTGACGCATACGAGGCGAACGGTGTGTGGAAAGCGCATGTTATTTCCGACGGCTTAAAAAGCAGCGGCGGTGAAATCTCGCCCGACGGGACGGAACGGTGGGGCTGGCAACCTCTTGATGCAACCGATGACGGGCAACAATTGGTCGACGTCTCTCACCCCGATATTCCCAAAAAGAATGATTATGACATCGATGGCGACGGACACATGGACAGTTGGCCACGGGAGTGGACCGCCTGGCCGGATTTATGGCATCAGGGTGATTCAGACCCGCGCCAGGAATATCTCTACGCCATGGATGACCGGGATAACCGGGAATTTGCTTATTACCCTTTTGAGAATGACAGCAGCCGGCAGGGCCTGGGGATTCAGGTTACATGTCGTACCGTGCAAGGTAACCGGGACGGAACTCAAAACGCCCTGATATCGATCTATGACATCAAAAATATAAGCGACAAAGACCTGAGCAAAGTACAGGGCGGCTTATGGGGCGATCCGCATATTGGCGGTGCAGACGACTGGCGGGATGATTGGGCGGTTTACGATAGCGTGAACAACCTGATTGTCCTTTGGGATGACGACGGACAAAGTTTGAATAACCCTTCCGTTACGCCCGGATTTATGGGTATCGTTTTCCTGGAAACGCCGGGTAACCCGGTAGATGGCATCGATAACGATGGTGACGGCATCACCGATGAATCGCGCTTTGACGGGATAGATAACGACGGTGACTGGAATCCTCTTTTTGATGATGTGGGCGCGGACGGCCTGCCCAACACCGGTGATTCCGGAGAAAACGACGGTGTGCCCACAGCGGGCGAACCGCATTTCGACTTGACCGATATGGATGAGGCCGATATGACCGGCCTGCAGGCATTTCCCCTTACTTCGTTTTTGGATACAAGACTGGAGGAAGATGAAAAGGTCTGGCAATTGCTCACACCGGGAAATATGGATGTACAACAAACACCAGGCGATTACCCCCTTCTGGCCGGATCGGGTTATTTTTCGCTTAAGTCGGGAGAAAGCAAACGCTTTACGGTGGCTTTTGTTATGGGTGAAGATCATGACCAGCTTTTGAATAATGTGCAAAAAGTGCGTGACTATTATCGCACCCATCTGGGAAATTTTATTCCGGAACACCCCTTTCCCCTCACCCTGGAAGGCAATCCGCCCTATACAAGCGAAGTCCCGTTAAAATGGGCATCGGAAACGCTTACCGATACCGACAGTCTGTTCCTGCTTTACAGCACAAACAACGGACAAACATGGAAAACCTATGAACAAAAGCTGCCTAACAGTGGACAGTATAATGTCAGCACGGCCACATTGCCGGCTTCCGTTTTTTACAAATTTAAGCTGGAATCCGTTAACGGCGCTTATCTTTATACCGCCATATCAGACAGCTTTTTTACCGTGGATAACAGCGGCGCGGATAACGTGGCGCCGGAAGTGCTATGGGATTTTCGGGACGGTATCTCGTTAAGCGGTCTTGACACACTTTTGTGGCGGGATGGCGACGCAGACGGCGATCCCATCACCCGCCAACTGATTGTCCAATCCACAGTGATAACCGATACACTTTGGCCCTACAACGCGGGTTGGGTGTTGAACACCGCCGATTATCCCAACGGCAGCTACACACTTACGGTGCATGTGAGTGATGGCCGGTTGAGCGCCTCTTCCGTTAAACAGGTGACCTTCAGCAACTCATTCGAAGATGTGGAAAACACCTATGTCACGCATCTGCAAGGGCCTTCCGAAAGTATTATCCATGCAGCAATTGCGGACAGGAGCGCCATTAAAAAAGCACTGTATGTGCTAACATTTGACCGACAGGATGACCAAACCACCCTTTATTCGGTTTATGATTCCACGCGAAAATATTATCTGATAAAAAATGATCCCCTTCCCATAGCCCCGGAAAGCGGACGTTTTTTTGACGGGCTGACGCTAGCCTTTGATAACCCCGAATATCGTTTTCTTCCGGAAAAAAGCGGTTGGTCGGATAGCGCGCACACCAATCTTGAAATATCCATGCCCAATGATGCCCACAAACCGCTTTTTCATGATCTTGAATTTCGATTTGACGGCGCGGCCTGCGATACTTCCATAAACGGAATTATAGCGCCATATGCTGTGTGGGATAGTTTCACCGGCAAGAAATTGAAACAATATATCGTGGATTTAAACAGCAATGGTACATGGGAACCGGGCGAAGTGATATCTCCCCTGAATGAGGGCGCCACAACGGATGATATCATCTGGTATATTATCTTTGACGCTCCGGATAACACCGACCCGGTGCTACCCGAGGTCGGCGCCCGCTATACCTTTAAGGTTGCCAAACCCCTTTCCGCGGAAGACCGCTACCTGATCGATACCAATATCCTGAATATCAACACAAACCCTTCGTATCCTGCGGGATATGCACTGCAGCAAAATTACCCGAATCCCTTCAATCCGGTCACAACTATAAATTACCGGCTCGACAAAAGCGGCCCCACCCTTCTTGAGGTCTATGACATCCGTGGCCGGCGTGTGCGTACTCTTATCAACGGTTATCAGACGGCCGGAACGCACCGTGTACACTTTGACGGCAGCGCGGTGGCCAGCGGCGTTTATTTTTATCGTTTGAGCAGCGGCGGTCAACAGCTTAGCCGACTCATGCTGCTTATCAAATAGCCCTGCAAAGCATGAGGAAATGGCGTATATTACGCGACATGCTCCGGTAAACAGAGCCGGGTAACGTGTCATCATTTCCCATTAACCGCGAGGTAGCATGCTCAGCGCCATAGGACTTATTGAACTCACTTCCATTGCCAAGGGATACGAAGTGGCCGACACGATGTTAAAAGCGGCCCATGTGGAAATCATCACCAACCGCAGCATCTGTCCGGGTAAGTTTATGGTGCTGGTGGGTGGCGATGTGGACGCCGTTCACGCGGCTGTGGAAGCCGGGCTGGAAATCGGCGGCTCCACCGTGGTGGACGATCTGATCATCCCCAACATACATCCGGCGGTGTTTCCGGCCATAAGCGGCACCACTTTGGTGGAACATCCCGACGCGCTCGGCATCATTGAGACATTTAGCGTGGCGACGATTATTGAAGCGGCCGATGCCGCGGTGAAAGCGGCGGATGTCCGGTTGATCAATATCCATCTGGCCATGGCCATCGGCGGAAAAGGGTATCTGACACTGACCGGCGATGTGGCCGCCGTAACCGCCGCCGTGGAGGCGGGTGTGGCCTATATCCGCGAAAAAGGCATGCTGGTTCAAAAAGTGGTCATCCCCCATCCGCGCAAGGAAATTGTACAGGATAAAATTTAACCGACCTGCCCGACTCTCTCCCATTCGACAAAATGAGGGGGCATCCCGAGATGATCTCCTCACATGAAATTAACCCACGATTTTAATCGTGGGGCGCACGACATACTCAAAACACCCCAAACCGATTCATCGATTTTAAACGGTAAGAGATTCCTCACTACGTTCGGAATGACAGTGAGTAATGTCAAAAGCCTTTGTGTCTTGGTGCCTTAGTGGTGAAAAAAACAAAACCATCAGGAGGGTGTTCTGCACAACGTTCTGCATGCCAGGAAGGAATCGGATTGGTTCGATAGCGTAGAGAGCTTCCGTGCCCACGAATGAAGTCGTGGGTTAGCTCTGCTTAGCCATCACCCTATCATGGGCCCTATGGAATTAACCCACGATTTTAATCGTGGGTAGGTAAACAGCCATATTATGTCCTGAAACCGATTCATCGGTTTCACGGAAAGGCAATTAGGGTTTCCT